>NZ_JAUBVX010000006.1:0-157514 GCF_036706065.1 Microcoleus sp. A2-C3
AGAGGTACTGGTACTCAGCGCCAGGAGCTTCATTTTTCTATTCTCAGTACCGCTTAGACCTTAACCGAGAAGTATTGCTGCGGAACCTACCCTGATTTGATGATCGTCAATGGCGAACCGGAGCTCAATGGCGATCGCACGGATGAAATTCTCAATCCTTTGCTGATTGTCGAGGTTCTTTCGCCGTCTACTGAAGCCTATGATCGAGGTGAAAAGTTCCGAAAATATCGCTCTCTGGCTAGTTTTTGTGAATATCTGCTGGTTAGTCAAACTGAACCATATATTGAGCAATATTATAATTGCGATCGCCCAAATAGCGATCGCTGGCAATGGCAAGTGTACGATCGGGTGGAAAGGGCGATCGTCCTACACAGCTTAAATATAGAACTGCCGATGGCTGAAGTCTACCGCCGGATTAGTCTTTAAGGGCGATTTATCTAGCTTTCTCATCTCTTAGAGGTTAACAGCAGAGGTTTTATGAAGAAGGATAAAGAGAACGAAATGGAAGACGAATTACTTGCTGAGTATGACTTTGCTCAGATGAAAGCAGGTGTTAGAGGCAAGTATGTTGAACGATATCGTGCAGGGACAAACTTAGTGCTTTTAGACCCCGATATTGCCCAAGCTTTTCCGAATGATGCAGCAGTAAATGAGGCATTGAGGATGTTAATCGAGATTGCACAGTGTCAGCAGTCCAATACTGCGGTGCAGCAGACGGAATAAAAAATATCGGTGAACTTTCGCCATTTTTCGACACTCTGTTTAACTAGAAATATAAGTTTAGGAGAAAGCTATGGCTACTCTAGTTCAAAAGCCCACGGAAAACCTAACTGAAAATCAAGTTGAAACCCCACCGGAACAAAAAATTTTGACTGATGCCGAATTCATGGCACTCAACCGAGATGGACACCGCTATGAACTTGTAAATGGAGAACTAATTGATATGGGAAACTCTGGTGCAAAACACGGTTATGTTGCCGTTATTTTGAGTGCTGCCTTGTTTAACTGCGTATCAACGCGAAAATTAGGCGCGATTTTCGATTCCAGCACTGCTTTCAAGATGAAATCAGGAAACAAGCGATCGCCCGATGTTTCTTTCATGGCAAAAGAACGCCTACAAGGGCTAGATGATCTCCCCGATGGCTTCCTAGAAGGTGCGCCGGATCTGGCTGTAGAAATCCTCTCTCCTAGCAATACAGTGGAAGAAATTCACAATAAACTTGTAGAATATTTTGAGAATGGAGCGCGTTTGGTTTGGGTGATTCATCCTAAAGAACAGTATGTTTTGGTGTATCGATCGGCTCAGTCACCCGATCGGCTGCTCAAGTCTACGGACTCCCTCGATGGCGAAGATATCGTCCCTGACTTTACTCTGGCGGTTGCCGAGTTATTTCAAAAGCTTGATTTTTCATGAAAGGGCGATCGAACTCTCCACACACAAAAACCGGGCAACTTTAAAGCTACCCGGCTATCCAAACTTGAGACTTCAGACAAATCTAAAATCTCAAACCTAAAATTCTTAAACAGCTACAGTCTTCTTAGTAGAAGAGCTCAATTCGCCCTTAGCATACTTAGCTGCAAAATCGTCCAAAGACACTTGCTTGATCTTTGTACCGTTACCGGCGCAACCGAAAGAGTTATAGCGATCGCTACAAACCTTCTGCATATACTTGATCGACGGCTTCAGGAAGTGGCGCGGATCGAATTCCTCGGGCTTAGCAAACAAAGCTTCGCGCACCGCAGCGGTAATCGCCAAACGGTTGTCAGTATCAATGTTGATCTTACGCACGCCGCACTTGATACCCTTTTGGATTTCTTCCACAGGTACGCCGTAGGTTTCGCGGATTTTGCCACCGTTGCTGTTGATGATTTCCAGCAATTCTTGGGGCACAGAAGATGAACCGTGCATTACCAAGTGAGTATTCGGCAAGCGGCGGTGAATTTCTTCGATGCGGCTGATTGCCAAAATTTCGCCAGTTGGCTTGCGGGTGAATTTGTAAGCGCCGTGGGAAGTGCCGATCGCCACTGCGAGAGCATCAACACCGGTTTGCTCAACGAAATTAACAGCTTCTTCAGGATCTGTCAGCAATTGATCGTGAGACAAAGCACCTTCAAAGCCGTGGCCGTCTTCTGCTTCGCCCATTCCTGTTTCCAGAGAACCCAAGCAACCCAGTTCGCCTTCAACGCTAACGCCGATCGAATGAGCAACCTTCACAACTTCGCGAGTAACTTCAACGTTGTACTCGTAGCTGGCGGGAGTCTTAGCATCTGCTTCCAAAGAACCGTCCATCATCACGCTGGTGAAACCTTGGCGCATGGCAGAATAGCAAGTGCCGGGGGCATTGCCGTGGTCTTGGTGCATACAAATGGGAATGTGAGGATAGGTTTCAACTGCTGCCAAAATCAAGTGGCGCAGGAAATTTTCTCCAGCGTAGGAGCGAGCGCCGCGAGAAGCTTGCAAAATCACGGGGCTGTTGGTTTCGTCAGCAGCGCGCATGATCGCTTGGATTTGCTCCATGTTGTTGACGTTGTAAGCCGGTAGGCCGTAACCATTTTCAGCCGCGTGGTCGAGCAGCAGTCGCATAGGTACAAGCGCCATAGATATTCCTCCTAATTATTTGTGGTTTCTGGGCAGTGGATTTTGGACAATTTCAATTCTTACGATAATCTTAAGACAATTTGTTGCCGATCGCGCATTATGTTTCCAGATTTACTTAAAAGTTCAAAAAACAAAATTTTGAGCTCTGAGCATTCAACTCAGAACTCAAAACTATTGTTTTTTTTATGGGTCGCCCGGGATTTGAACCCGAGACCAATCGGTTAAAAGCCGAATGCTCTACCGCTGAGCTAGCGACCCGCGAAAACACTGTTACCGCACACAAGTTCTAATAGTAGCACCCGTCTATTTAAATAGCAAGTCTTTTTCAAAAAAAAGTTGCCGTCATGCGAACCAGCATCTGGCAAGTCGCTCCCGGCTGCAAATAAATCAAGTGTTCGCCAGTATTGATGGCATTTCCAGGAGCCGTCCAAGGTTCCACACAGTAAAAATCCTTGCCCTTCACTGTCCAGAAAACCAACTTCCCATAGCTGGAGTTGTAACTGACGGTGAGCCGCAAGCCCCGCACCGCGTCAGTGACAGTAGCAGCAAGACCGGTCAGTTCGTCAAAGGAAACATCAATTTCATCCAGAGTCGGGTCAAAAACCCCTGTGAAATAGCCCTTTTCGTGGGTATTCTGATCTCTGTACTGCATCCCTGGAATCTCAAAGCGCAGATTTGTCTTGTCGGGAGCTAAAAAGTAAGGATGCAAGCCGCTAGCAAAGGGCATGGGCTCGTCACCAAGATTGGTGTATTCCTGCACAATTTCCAAAGAATTGCCTTTAATTTGATAAGTAAAAGCTAATTGGAAATCAAAGGGATAAACAGTCTGGGTCTTCTCGCTGCTGTTGAGCACCAGAGTAAGAGCCGCGCAACCCTGCGTAAATTGTTCCGTCACCTTCCAAGGCAAGTTGCGAGCAAAGCCGTGCTGTGTGAGATGAAACTCCACCCCCTTGTGGGTGTAAGTGTTATCGGGGAGATTGCCGCAGATGGGAAACAAGATGGGAATCCCGCCGCGTACAGTTAGATCGGGATTGGCGAACCGTTCCGCGTCCAAGTAGAACATTTCTTTGCCTTCAACCAGCCAGCTAGTGGCAATACCGCCCCGTTCCGGCACAACTTCTAGGGTAGAGTTAGCGGTTTCGTCGGAGAGGATATAGGTTTTGTACTGCTTTTGCTTTAGCGCGATCGCAAACACATTTGTCATTGGTAGTAGGTCGTCGATCATTGGTTGTTGGTAAATCGGTCGTTAATAATTGGTCGCTAGTAGTTGATTTTCGCCCATTACCACCCCTTTGCTCCGCGTGTATCCTCCCTCGGACTCCCACGGGCTAACCCACGTTCGCAGCTATAGGAGGCAGGGCGATCCGCGGCTTCGAGCGATCGCTGCTTTTTCCCGGAATGATCCTGTTTGTCGGCTGCTGTTTGAGTGCGACTTTGAAAGATAGATCCGGAGTCGGGGGAAGATAGCTTTGGGGACTGAGTACCCCTCCCGAAGTGGAAGATGGGGGCGAAATAAATGGTTCTTTGATGAATGGTTCTTTGCTAAACGGAGCTGGTTCCCGGCTGGGATTTTCCGGTTTATTGCGGTAGATGCGCGGCGGCAAATTTTGACTCGGAGGCGGGCTTGACTCAATTGCAGGCCCAGTCCCGTTTTGGAAAAATGAGGAGTTGTCCGGCTGTTTGGGGGCCGCAGGTACAGCGGGCAAAATCAGAGTAGGTTTCGGTTGTCCTGGGGCTGGCAGATTGGTTTCTCCAGTCAGGGGAAGTGGGGAATTAAGCGCGGGCTGTGTATCGCTTTTTGCTACTCCTGGTAAGGTCGAATTTGGAGTTTTTGGTGTCAATCCTGGGTTGATTGGGGCATCGAGAACTACAGAAGAGCGCATCGGTCGATCGAAAATACTAGAAATTTGCTCGACGTGTTTGAGAATGCGATCGCCCGCTGCTCCATTCACCACCTTCGGCTGAAACTTTTTCACCTCCACAGGCAAAAATTCTACTTTCATATTCCTGTCTTTGAGCGATACTTTGAGGACTGCGGTATCGTAATCGCTGCGAGCATTCCCCCCGAATATAAAATTACCTAATGAGTAAACAATCGGGCGGCCCTTGTAAACTTCGGCACCTTGCAGGACATGGGGGTGGTGTCCCACTACCAAATCTGCACCTTGGTCGATCGTGAACCGAGCCAAATCTATCTGCCAGTCCCCCGGATAATCTGCCAATTCGACTCCCCAGTGGTAATTAACCACAATCCAGTCTACCTGACCCCTGAGAGCTCGAATATCCTCCGCCACGCGATTGTTCCGACGGGCGTTAATACCCGCTTTTCCTTGGTCGGCGGAGTTAAAGTCGGAATCGTAATAACCTAGGTACGCAATCCGCTGACCCTTAACCTCAATAATATCTGGACGCCTCGCTTCTTTAAGATCTCTACCGGCTCCCAGATGCCCTATACCAGCATTATTTAGAGTATTTAGAGTCTCCACCAGCCCCGGTTCCTCGTAATCCATAGCGTGGCTATTTGCCAGATTGACAATATCCACTCCTCCTGCTGTTAATACTTTCACCGATTCTGGATCGGCTTTAAAATTTAATTGTTTTTTGCCAGAGCCCAAGGTAGAGCTAGTCAGGGGGTTTTCTAGATTAACCATCGATACATCTGCTTGCCGGTACTCGTCCATATTGGCGAAAGCCCAATCATAATCGTTACCAGCAGATGCTGCGATCGCATCCGATAGATTCACATTTCCTCCGAACATCAGCGTGACGGTGGGGTCGTAGGGATTAGCAACCTGCTTTTGTTGGACTACAGGTACTAATTCTAAGGCCGCTTGCACCGCATCGGGACGTTTGGGAGGTGGGCCCGACATTACCGCAGCTTGCTGGTAAGCAGAGACTGGGGATATTAGCCGCAGGGCTACAGCCTCGTGGTAGCTCACCCAACACCCTAAAATAAATGATGCCAGTGCCGATCCCACTAGCAGCAGAGAACGATATGTTTTAAATTTAACCCAATCGACGACCAATAGGGAACGGTCACGTCGCTGTCGGCGGTTTGCGGGAGTCACAATTCGGACTGACTGTTTCCAGAGAATCTCTGGTTCCCCAGCCAAGCGCGCGTGAATTCGCACCCCTTCTACTGCTGGCGAGTTTAGTCTCCAGAGTTGGTGACAAATAAATTTAACTAAGCCTTCGCGGAGAGTGCTCCCCAGTAATGTATGGTCGGACACAAATTCACGCTGGAATTCTACCAAAATTTGCACACATCCAGCCTGAGCCTGTTCGACGCGGGCATAAATCCCTTCGGGTCTCAGCAAGCTGTCAATCCAATAATTCAGGGCTTGAAAGTTGCCCGATCGCGCTAGCTCCAAGATAGACGGCTGCGACCAATTTTCTGCATATACCATCAATTAGCCTCCTTAACAGGTTCGAGCGATGACTTCAATTTGTTTTGAACGGAACTACAATTCTTTTAGCTTAACCGCCACTTCGCTGCCCGTTTTGAAGCTAGTTGTTGGTCGCCACCATTTTCTACACTTAGGTGATGCCTGCTGTCAATGATTTTTATCACATTTTGGTATCTAGATTTTTGATTTTTGATTTTTGATTTGAGTCAAGAGGCTGTGGGCTAGCGCTCAAACTAAGGTCAAAACTTGAGAGTTTCCTACCGGCTTGAGTCAGCAGACTACCAACGGAAGGTTTAAATGAAATTGAGATTTTCTGATTTTAGCGGTAATTGGCGACGATCGCGATCGGCAAAACAGATGCTGCTAGGACGAGATCCCTAGAAGGTGTGTCAACAACTCGCTAAGTAGCATTCGGTTTGCTGCTTGGCGAGTCGGTTCGATTTATCGTTGATGATTTGGGAAATTTGCTTTCTCTAACTTCTAGGGAATAATCTTGGACAGCTTGGGTAATTATTGCTCGCAAATTGACGTAAGCTTTGGCAAAAGGCGGTTGTTTTTCGGAAAGTCCCAACAAATCGGAAGTAACCAAAACTTGTCCGTCGCAGTCCGGCCCGGCGCCGATACCAATGGTGGGAATAGTTAATTTTTGGGTAATTTGAGCAGCTAAGTCTGGGGGAATGTGTTCTAGGACGATCGCAAAAGCGCCGGCTTCTTGAAGTGCGATCGACTCTGCTAGGATGCGATCGGCAGATTCCGCTGTTTTGCCCTGTTTTTTGTAGCCAAGTTGGTGTACCGACTGGGGAGTTAAACCAACGTGTCCCATCACCGGAATCCCAGCGGATGTTAACTGCGAAACCGTAGCCGCCATTGCTGGATATCCGCCCTCCAATTTTACAGCTTGAGCGCCAGTTTCTTTCAAAACTCTTCCCGCCGAGTGCATGGCTTGCTGGGGACTTTCTTGGTAAGTCAAAAACGGCAAATCGACAACAACTAATGCTTGCTTGACTGCGCGACGCACTGCTTTAGCGTGGTGCAGCATTTCATCGAGGGTTAGGGGGAGTGTTGTCTCGTAGCCCAAGACTGTCATGGCGAGGGAATCGCCGACGAGGATGATGTCAGTGCCTGCTTGGTCGATGAGTTGGGCGATCCCATAATCATAACCCGTCAGCGCCACAATTCGACGCCCTTGTTGTTTCCACTGAATCAGTTGATGAGTAGTTACTGCCATTTTATTACAAAAATATAGCCTTTTTAGATAGATGAGGTATAGCCTTTTTCAGAAAGATCAGGTACGCTTCCGGCATTGGGCATTGGGCATTGGGCATTGGGCATTCGGCATTCGGCATTCGGCATTGGGCTATCCTCACTTTTTTGAGAACCGCTATATGTCTGGCAATTGCTAATGACTAATAGAGAGGAAAGGTGTTTAACCACAAGTTTTAAGCTTGTTCCTGATGACCAGAAACAATTGGTTTAAAGCGTCTCCCTTTTAGGGAACAATTAAAATCAGACGATTCATTGCTCCAATCCTTTTCCTTCTTTTGTCAACTGTCAACTGTCAACTGTCAACTGTCAACTGTCAACTGAATGAACTGATTTTTCGCTCGAACTGCTATATGAATTGTCGATCGCCATTTTTTGCCTAGTCTCGCTCGATCGCCTCGCAGCATCCGCCACCTTCAAAGCGTACAAACTACTGGTATTTTCGACGTACAAAGGCGTACCGTTTAATAAACAGTCTAACACCATATCCATATCCTTAGCAAACAAACCGCGCCGCGTTCCTACTGGGATATTCTGCCGATTTTCTCCCTGAATTAATTGACCGGATTCGGGAGTGAAAATCATGGTTCCGGCTTCTCCGTAGATGGTAAAAATGTTTTCCGATTGCCAAAAAGTCTCTCCTTTGCCATAAACAGCTTCAGCGACAGCGCCATTGACAAAGCGCAACTGTGCATTGCACAAACAAGCTTTGTAGAAATCCGGCTTAGTGTCCCAAAATTGAGTTTGACAGTTAACGGTTGTGACTTCGCCGAACAAATCAGTGAATCGGTGCAGTCGAGAAATTGCCCCAATTAAGGGAAACCCAAATAGGGAATGCTGAAAAGTCCAGCGCTGCGGCGCGTTACGCTGAGGAGCGATAGTAACGTAGCGGGCATAAAAAACTTTACCGATTAATGGTAAGGATTCTTTGATTGAGGAGTGCAAACCGCCTAACAGTTCGATGTGTTCGATGTGGAGGAGTTTTTGTTTTTGGGCGGCAAGTTCGATCGCCCTTTCGGCCTCAGATACATCTAAAGATAGAGGATATTCGACTACAACGTGCTTGTCATTTTCCAGCGCCGCCAGGGTAATCGCCCCGTGATCGCGGTTTACCGTGCAGACAATTACCAAATCTAAGTCGTCTCTTTCCACCAGCTTGCGCCAAGAAACCTCAGCTTCCGCCCCGAATGCTTGACAAAATGCTGCGGTTTTCTGCGGGTTGTTGCCCGCGACTGCGACTAAGTTCGATCGCACGTCAGCTACCAGCATCTCGGCCCTCAACTTAGCTGCAAAACCAGTACCCACAATCCCCACGCGAATTGGAGAATTTACTGCAAAACCAATGCCAGTATTAATTTGAGTCATAGGATTTTAGGTTTTAGATAGTTACAGAGTGGCGGTAATGGGGTTTAGGATGCCATCGCCCAAATTTTATGCTGCGGGGACAAATTTAAGCAAGTTGGGCTGAAAGTCGATCAATACAACGCATACCAATAACCCTAGTTTTTGGGCTGTACGGCTCAAAACAGGATTTTCCGCGAAACCCGGTTATTTTGCGTAAGTCTTGCGCGAACAGTATTACACCGCTGAGTCCAAGATAGGTATAAGTAATCAAGATGAAATCAGAAAAAGTTATAACTAATCCCATTCATTTTTTTGTAAATAAGTGTTGCAAGCTGACTTCTTTCCCCTACTATCATAGAGGGAACAAACCTAAGAGCTAACCTCAAAGCTGATAGAGCATTGAAGTTTGCATTAGGAAAACTTATCAATATTGTTGAATTTTTGAGAGGATTTAGTGCATGGCAACTTACAAAGTTACCCTCATCAGCGAAGCCGAGGGAATCAACCAGACCATTGAGGTTGATGACGATACTTACATTCTTGATGCTGCCGAAGAAGCAGGACTCGACCTACCTTACTCTTGCCGCGCTGGAGCTTGCTCCACCTGCGCCGGCAAAATCACCAAGGGCGAAGTTGACCAATCTGACCAATCTTTCTTAGATGACGACCAAATCGAAGCCGGATTTGTTCTGACCTGCGTCGCTTATCCTAAGTCTGATTGTACGATCGAAACTCACCAAGAAGAAGCCCTCTACTAAGGAAGGATTCTCGTCAGTCGAGCTAATTAACCCGGTTTCTTAATGTAATTAAGCTGAAATAGCTCAATTACATTAAAAAACTGGGTTTTTGCGTTGAAAGACTGCGATAGAGAGAAAGACGGCGGTTAGAAACCGCGTCTATACAAAAAATCTCCGCAGCAGCAGACGGCGGTTAGAAACCGCATCTACACAAACGATGTCCGCCTCCGCGGACTCAAGAAAGAAGATAACGTAATTTTTATCGGCCACTCTTCAACCCTCGCACCATCCGGGTTTTGTTTGTATAGACGCGGTTTCAACCGCCGAATCTTATGGCGAATCTGATGCTATTCGCGCCAAAATGTAATGGAATCGTTGAGGGGCACAACTTGAGCGCCGGGAAAATAAAAGCCGAGAATTCGATCGCCATTCCAGCCCAAATTAGCTAAATTATAAGAACCGGTTTGACTCATTCCCACGCCGTGTCCGAAACCGCCTCCGACAAAAGCATAACCGTTCAGAGTTTTATCAGCATTGTAAATCGGTTCTAGGTAAAAAAGCGTGCTAATCGGCGGGTAAAAAGCATTGCGAATCTCATCTTTATCGATATCGATGGGGCCCAAATCAGTTTGTACCTTCATTTGCAAAACTCGACCAGCGGCTGACCTTTCCACCACTTCAACTTTTGTGAGAGTTTTAAAATTAGCTAGCGGGTGCTTTTTCTTCTGAAGATACTGGCGCAAAAATCCACCAATCGATGTCAGTGAAACTTGTTCACGCCAGCGGAAGGTTTCTTCTTTTTCCTCATTAAACCCTGCTTTCAGAGTCATAAAGCGGCGGAAGTTGGTTTCGTCAGACAAGCTCTGCTTTGTCAAATCCCAGACGTTCTTGGGGGAATCGATGATCGATCGCAAATATGGACGTTCCGGGCCGTGCCACACATCGCCAAAAGTCGCTGTCACGCCGCCGCTAGACGCTGAATAGAGCGCGTCTACTAGCTGATTTTCGTAAGTTAGGACTAAACCTGCTGTTTGGGCGATCGCCTTATCGCTCTGTGGAAAAACCTCCGTCAAACCTTGATAAACTTGACAGTTAACATCAGCGCACAACTCATAATTATCCACAGCAAACCGGCGCAAATTTCTCAGGGCGTAGGTTCTCGCTAAAATAGTTTGAGCGACAATCGAAGCGTAGGGCGAAAAAGCCCCAATTTCGTGAGGAACAACACCCCGCAAATAAGTTTCAGTCAGCACCTCATTAACTAAAGTATAAGTGCCGTAAGAATTTTTTTGCAGGTGCAAACTGCCACCATAACGGCGAGTTTGTTGAAGAGCTTTTTCTAGTTCAGTAGCTGTCGCCTCTTGGGTAGTTTGTTCCAATACCTCGATCGTATTTTTTCCAGCAGTCACATCCAACTCATTGCGGTTGAAACGAAAGCCATTTAAAATCCAAAATGCTTGAGGTATTTGTTTGATAACTTTGGAATCCAAAAAAGCTGTTTTGTTACCTTGAGCTTGCAAACTTTGCAACAACCAGCGCCGCACTATAGGAGAGTTGTAAGTATCTCTTTTTGCCCAAACTTGCCAGCGCAAAGGTTGAGCAATTTCTACATCAATGCCTTTAGCGCGCCACTGATTAGCGCTATCTTCTGCGCTTTCAAAACTGCGGTGAGAACTCAGAACAACCCGTTCTTCTACTAATGGCGATTGCAGGGGTTTATTGGCAATTTCTAGCTTGATGCTGGGAGCAGTTTTGGTTTCTGTGCCTTGAGGAGTTTTGTAACTTAATGTTAAGCTGTCGCCCGGTAATGCTTTCAGCGTGAGTTTGTCGGTGGCTTTAGTACCAAACCGCTGCACCACGCCAATTTTGATTAGTCTATTTTGGGGAGTTTGGGCGTTTCCCGCAGCGCTGAAAATGGGCAACAGGCACAATGCGGTGAATACAGTGCTATAAATGCAGCTAAACCATTTGTAATTGGGACTTGGAGGTGTTTGAGCGAGCACAGTTATCTGTCTCCAGATAGTTGAAATTTGGGGAGTTTTGATTGTACGTTAGCACATTTGGCGGCTGCTATAGGGGAATTGCCGAAGATCGGCCAATACACTTTGGCTAGTCGTAGGGTGTGTCGCCTGCGATAAATCCCTAAAAAAGAGCGACTTTTCGAGTAGCGACGCACCTTGCAAAATAGTTGTGTTCTGGTGAAACCGGGTTTCTTCGTAGATTTCTCGTGACTAAACACAAAATTTCATAGAAACCCGGTTTCTAGCCCCCCATGAGAAGCCCTGAAACTATCCAAACTTTAGGAATTGGTTTTTCACATACTCCATGAATACAGGCTGGAGTGTGAAAAGTGTTTTCTCACCTTGTTTGACTTTTTCAATTAATAAACGCCGTCCCAAAGATTGCACAGCTTGTAATAAGGATGATGGGGATAATTCGAGATTGGCTGAAATTTTTGATATTTCAACTGGTGCAGCTTCACTAGCTAACCAGGATATCACTTGTTTTTCTAGTTCGGTTAGCCGATCGCACTTTTGATGCAGCAAACATTCTAAATCACCTAAAAATAGGGTATCATAGGAGAGAAACTCGGAAACGCTGCCGCCGAATAAATCTTGAATCATAGTTGCAACTATATTTAACCATAGGGGATTGCCTCGGTAAAGGTCAATCAGTTGCGACCATTTTTCCTCTTCTGCTAATCTTTTTTCTCTGAATATTTCCCCTGCTTCCGCGCCTAAACCGTTGAGTTGTAGCGATTTACATGGGCGGTTTTCGCCTTCTATGGCGGCAATTTCTCTGGGTTTTTCCCAACTGAGGAGAATTAAGCAACTGTTGTGGGATGATTCTGCTAGTTGTTTGAAGAATGTGCCGTAATTTTCATAGCCTGGTTGGTAGTGGCCTGCGAGTTGTCCGCTGGTGAAGATTGTTTGTACGTCATCGAGGATTAGGAGACAGCGGGATGAACGCAAATATTCTACTAGGGGAAATCCCGCTACGGTTGCTTTTTCTTCTGGGGCGGGGGCTGCATCAGGCTGGAGGAATTGAATTAGGTTTGTTTGGAGGGTTTGCAGGGGTGGAGAATTGCGGAGGCTGCGGTAAATAATATAATCAAATTCGTGTTGAATTTGTGGGATTAGTTGGAGAGTTAGGGCGGTTTTGCCAATGCCGGATAAGCCGTATATGGTGATGAGGCGGGTGCGGTTTTCCAGAATCCACTGTTTGAGGGTGGTGAGTTCGGATGTGCGGTTATAGAATAGGTTGGACTCTGGTGCATCGCCTAAGTCTAAATGTACTTTAGGTTCGGAATTGCTTGTTTTTTTGTTAAATTTATCATTATCTTGCGGTTCAGATTGTGAGATTTTTAGGGAGTGCAAAGTCTCAGCGGAGACGTTACCAATTTGTATATAGTCTTTCCCGAAACATGAGATATTGGAAAATCGCCAATTTTCTAATTTATCTCTAAAATTGGCTTTACATATTTGTTCCTCACCTAATGCAACTGATAGAAGCTTCCACAATTTGAAGCCTACTTCTTTAACATATTTTTCTGAACGGTGGTGTTCCTGTGCAATTTCTTTATATTTTTGATTGTCCCAAGCGCCGCGTAGTATAGCTTTTTGCAGACTATCTAAATGTTTTCCTGTAGTAGTTAAAGCTAGATGGTCTGTAAATTTTAAGGCTTCTTCAACGTCCATGAGTCACGCATCTGCAAGGGGTTGACCTGATTGTACCCCAACTAAATATGACTTTTTTAGTATCAACCAACTAAATATGACTTTTTGTGACCTAGTTGGGATGGAAAAAAACTACTAAATATGACTTTATATGGCTTGACAAGTTTTAGCAATTAAGAAACAATTTATACTTAAGACAGCAGATGTTATATTGAGTGCTAGTTGTATCTACCTGTTATGACACAACCGAATATTTTGGAACTCGCGAAACAGGGAGATGCAAAGGCGATCGCGCTTCTGCTGAACCGTCAGATACAATCCAAGGGCATCACCGCCGCAGCTTCCCTTAAGGATGGTTGTTTGCAGGTGATGCTGGAAGCGACAGAAGCGCCTAGTCAGCAAGCCCTAGCCGGGTGGGTGAGTAAGTTGATCGCTGGTTTGGGCGCTCCATCCATCGAGAAAGTGAAGGTTTACGGGCGACAGACGGGCGCGAAGGTGCCGGCGTGGAGTCAAGAGTTTGAAGTGGCGGGGCAAAAGTTGCCTGTTACGGATGTTACAGAGGTGCGGGCAAGTTATAGTGAAAATACGGAGTCAAATCAGCTTAGTTTGAAGGAACGGGCTAAGCTTGGGGATGTGCAGGCGATCGCATCTCTGTTAAATCTGCCGTTGCAAAATAAGGGGATTAGTGCGACTGCGAGTTTACAAGATGGTTGTTTGCAGGTGATGCTGGAGGGCGATCGGGTTCCCGATGAGGAAGCGGCTGTTAGGATTGTCCGCAGGGAGTTGACGAATTTGAAGGCGGGGGCGATCGCTTCTGTGAAGGTTTACGGGCAGCAGGCGGGTGAGGATTTTCCGGCTTGGAATCGAGAGTTTGAGTTGGTGGCACGAGCAAGTCAATCCTCCCATAATCTAGGAGTGAATACTACAAATCAGCTTTCTGCTAATAATTCGTATGCAGAAACAACCCAGGAGCCATCCTTAATACAAATTCTTAATGAAAACTCAACAGAACTCTTATCGGACAATCAATGGAATGTTGCATTTATAATCCTGAGTGTAATAGCATTTTTCATGACTTTTGTGAATCGTAACTTGGCAGTTATTCTAGCTATTGCAGCAAGTATTGCTTATGTAAAGTATCAAAATACTCCGACTGGGAAAGCTGCTGCTGCTAAGCGACAGCTAGAAGCTTTACAAAGGGCTGAAGAAGCTGAACAGGAAAGGTTAAGGCAGGAAGAACAAAAAAGAATTTTGATTGAGGCGGCTCAATCCGAAGCTAAATTATTAACAACTAATCTGGCCCATACCGCCTTGGATGAATTTATAAAAGTGAATGCTAGATTAAGCATAGGCGTCAGCTATGTGGATTTAGCAGGTGTGATAACTCCAGCTAAATTCGCAACTCAGAAGTTTGAAAAGTCCAAGGATTATAATGTTTGCCCATACTTAAGTGAACTTATAAGTAAAAATATGTTATATTATGAAGTTTCTCAGGAATGCTTTCAACAAAAAGTAGCGTATAAACCTTTAAATTCACAATTCAAAGCAATTCTACAATCTGAATTTCCCGAATTAAAAGGCTCACTTATTTCTTTTGGTTCGGACTCAGTTATCAATAAACTTTGGCAAAAAGCTTACCGTTATTCAGATGAAATAGAAACAATACTTGAATCATCAGACAATCTTAGTGGCTAGAGGCTTTTTGTTGTTAAAATATAAATTTAGATTTAATTAAAGAAGAGGATTTGTTTAATGAGTAAGAAAAAAACCAAACAAGTGCAGTATCGCTTGTGGACACCAGTAGCCAATGCTTATGATATTTATCGCCGACGTTTAATCGCAAATCCAGAAGCATTCTACGAACACACTTGGCGCTTGATTCATATTCAGGAGTCACTGATCGTTACACTCGGTTCATCCTTATCAACTCGCCTCCTTCACCTTTGGCAAAGTGAGCCAGACGCTATCATAGAATTAAATAAATTGAGAGAGCGGATTACAGGAATTAAACTAAGTGGAATTAATGCTTCTGAGTCCAGTTCGCGCAATGGAGGGGGATGCCTGAGTGGTGGGAGTATGGTTAAATGGATTGAGCTACTTAATAGCTTTAAAAAACCTAATTTTCCAACACAATGTCCCTTTGTTGACTCCGTTGCAGATTATCTTGAGCAAACTCTTGATGTTCCTTTAGCATTCCTCACAACGTGGGAGAGGATTGCCCCAGTGCCGGCAACTTACAAAGAGCCTAATCTTCCGCTCATAGGTCGTTTTTTTGCGATAAATTCACTCCGTAATAAAATAGCTCACGTTCCTATATCATCAGACACCTTTGAGCGATTACACAAAGAGCTTCGCCAAGAGGTACTATCATTACTTACAAACTCATCTGATTGGAAAAATAGGAATGCAACTGCCGATCCAGGAATTACTCAATGGCACTCACCTCTGCGTGGGAAACTTCTTAACAACCGTGTTTATGTAACTGGTAGTAATGATTTGGGAGAAATACAGGATATTAAAGATGATAAAATCTACTGGGAATGGAGTCAAGCCGATAACGAGAATGTTGAAAGATGGGTAGCTTCTCCGTTTGTACATATAAGTAATGATGTAAAAGTATCTCTCCTGATTGAGTTAGACAATCTCAGCGCAGATTTAGAAGAAGAATGTAAGGGTGACTATTATCGCTTTGCCGCAGAGGTAGAGCCTGTTCGAGAAGTAATTGTCAACCAAGAGGTTATCCAATGCTGGATTCCAGTGGAGCAAGTTTCATCTCTTGCAGAACCGCCAACCGATGCTCAGACTGATGAGGCTGTCATTCCCTTGACAGAAACAAAAGAAGAGCCGGAAGTTGACCTGGCAAAATTAACTCCCTTAGACTTACGGACAAAAGCAGAGAATGCACGTCAAAACCGTAATTATCCAGAGGCGGTAAGGCTCTTTGATGAGTTAGAGAAGCGTAATGATAGACAGTACACCGATGTTGCAATCCTTCACCAAGGTTCTACATTATGGCGTTACGCTAATCGATTTTTATCCGGTGAGGAACAGGTCACACAAATGCGACGTGCAATCAAGTTACTAGAAAAAGCTTCCCAACATCAAGACATTATATATAGGGCTGAAGCTCGCTATGATAGGTCAAAAGCCTTATATCACTTGTCTGAGATTATTAAAGATGATAGTAGCCTCATTAATCAAGCAATAAAAGACGCTGAAAGTGCGGCAAATTCAGGTTATAAACCCTCTTATATTAGTTGGCTTGATCGGCTAAAAAATAAAAAGAATTAAGTAACAATACTCCCAGGCTAGTAAGTGCCTATCCACCTGATTAAAAAAGAAAATGATTGAAGAACTTGACAGCGTTGTTTTAACAACTGATATCCCAGAACAAAACTTAAGCCAAGGCGATATTGGCACTGTGGTTTTAGTGCATCAAGGTGGCGTAGGATATGAAGTAGAATTTGTTACATTGACGAGAAAAACACTAGCTATTATCTCACTTTTTCATTCACAAGTCAGACTCATAGGTGACAGAGAAATTGCTCATGCTCGAATGCTAGCTTAAAAATTATTTAACCGGAAAGCGGTTTTTCTGGAAATGCGATCGCCCTTCGTCTCCCATTTTCTAAAAAAGCGCGATCGCCCTTCCTTTTTTCACCTCATTTCCAAGCGCGATCGCTCCTAACTCCTTTATTAATTAACCTATTTTACTGTAACAGCTAACTGTAACCCCAGTTCATTTAGTAGAGTTATCAAAGCATAAATTTCCTCCCCCCCACTCTCAGACAACATCCGATCTAATTTCTCATATATAAATTTAGCTCCCGCCGATAACTCATTCATCTGTAAATAAGCATCCACCACATCTTTAAGTCCTGCTCGCAGCAATTCAGGTTCGGGGCCTTGTGACTCCAATTCCAACATGGCCTCGATATAGCCAGCAGCACTTTCGGGGGTTTTTAAAGAAGAAATCAAGTATTCATGGTAGCTTCTAGTTGTTGGCACTTTGAGTTCTTTCATAATCTATCCAGTATTTTTTAGCTTGGCTAATATCTCGTTCTTGAGTGCTTTTATCACCTCCACATAGCAGCAAAACAACTGTTAACCCGACTTGTCCAAAATAAACCCGATAGCCTGGGCCATAATCCATTTTAAGTTCATAAACTCCCGCTCCTACTGAGCGATAATCTCCCAGATTGCCAAGCTCAACTCGCCTCAGTCGCTTCTTGATTTTAGATACAGTTTTAGTATCTTGAAGGGAATCAAGCCATCCTTCAAAGGGACTTGTCCCGTCGGCTTTGAGGTAGTTTTGTAATTCTCGTGGTTGAGCTTCCATAATTTTAACATAGGCAATCAGGATTTTAATGGGAGCGATCGCGTGTCATGTCACTACTTTTCGCAAGAGTATCCTAGCATAACTTGAGCTACCTGATTCATAGTAGCCTCATCGTTTATTATTTAGAAAATGAGTGCTTAAGGGACAATTTTAGACTGAGATTTCTTCTTTGACACCAGCCGAATAATATTGTTTCATCGATTCTTGAGAAATAATGGCATGACAAGATTCCTCTCTGGGTAAATTTCCTCTCGCTTCTAGCCAAGGCATTTCACTGCAAATCATTCGTTCCAAAGTTTCATCATCATACTCAAAATATGCCTCTGCAACTTCTTCCAAAAATTTCCCTATTTCTTCAGAAAGTTTCGGTTGTTCGATTTTATCTGCAATTGGTTCCCAGCTAAATTGGCTTTGATACTTCTCTAGTAAATCAGGAATAACCGGGCCGTGAACCCACGCTTGAAAATCCGCATTAAAGAGTGGCGTGCCATAAATTGCTAAATGCCAAGCTTGAGCGTAATACACGAGTTTTTGTAGCTTGTAGGCGTTGATTTCTACATCGGATTGCGAGGCTAACCAAATGAAATAATTTGCAATATCGCGATATTTCAGTGTTTCTGAATTACTGGGAACTGCAACAACTTTTAGTTCACCCTTAGCGATATGTTCTAATAGTTCAGAAACAGACAAATTGAATTGTCCAGCAATTTTCTCAACTCTTTGCCAGACTGGATAATTTACAGTTACTTGATATTCAGTTTTTATTGAAGCAGTTTTGGTCATAGCTAGCATTTCTTAGCGGTGACTGACTTAAATAATTATAGCAAACAGTGGGAAATAATGACAGAATGAATGTTTAAGACTTCATCTAAATTATAGGCATGAGAGGGAAATCGTGATACCTGACGGCCCGCGATCGCCCTTTCAACATCAACTATTCAAACTAACTCCGACATTCTCAGCCGCCCTTCTACGGGTTCATACTCATCCTCTAAAAGCCAATACTGTGCCTCATCATAACTCTTACTAGAAAACACAACTTTATAACGCTCAGCCGGATCGTATATTCGACAATTCCCCTCAGCGTCACTTAGTAACAAAAGCAGATAAGGAGGTGAAAGATTTGGATCGAGCCATACTTCTGTAAACTCCCAGTTATTGTTCACTGGGTCGGGTGCGGGGAGTAACGTGGTATCGGTTTTCTGCATCAACTTTTATCTCTCCGTAATAAAGTAAAAGACGGCTACCGTCCGGGTCAACTCTATAACCAATTGATTCAAGGAAGAACATACCATAACGCTCGTAGCCCCGAATCCTATCTGTAAATTCTCCCTCTTCTATTATGGCTTGAGCTACCTGATTCATCGTAGCCTCATTGTTAAAAATATGAGCAGCACGTCCTTTATTAAGCAGTCTTCTCATTTGTGGCGTGTCTGGCAAGTGTTTAGCAATGTGCCTGCTGTCAAGGGTAATTTGCCGATTAATTCCACTCATCAATTAATTGTCAAACATACAAGTATCATTAAATCACGCGATCGCCCATTTCAACCCTATACTTGTAAAAATGATTCATCCGAGATAAACTAGGTAATAGAAAGCAAGCAACCTCTGATGATGGAAGAAGCAAAAAACCTATGAGCACTCAAAGCTTCACAGCCATCATTTATAAAGAAGAAGATATGTATATTGCCGAATGTCCAGAAGTCGGCACAGTCGATCAGGGCGAAACCATTGAAGAAGCGATCGCCAATCTCAAAGAAGCGACAAGACTTTATCTAGAAGAGTATAATACCCCGGCCAGGGTGGGTTTTTGAGATTGTCAATTATTGGCAGATGCTTGTTGGTGAACCCGCCCTGGCATGGCTTTATTTCAATTCAACGTTTACGGTAGCAGACATCCCCGGTGCAATCCGCGATTCATAACCTTTAATACTTTCGGCATCAAACACAACTTTCACCGGAATCCGCTGCACGACTTTAGTAAAGTTTCCCGTTGCATTGTCGGGAGGCAATAAGGAGAATTGAGCGCCAGAAGCTGGGGAGAAACTATCGAGACGGCCTTCAAATTTACGGCTACCAAAAGCATCTAATTTGATTTCTACTTTTTGGCCTGGTTTCATGTTTGCCAATTGCGTTTCTTTGAAGTTAGCAATTACCCACAAATCGTTACTTACGATCGCCATTAACGGAGTTCCCGGCTGCACCCGCTGCCCCACTTCAACGGATTTGCGCCCGATTTGTCCAGCGGCGGGTGCAGTGATATTCGTGTAGGAAAGTTGCAGTTGAGCGTCTTTAACCGAGGCTTCCGATTGCCCGATCGCAGCCTTAGCAGCATCATACTGCGATCGACTGACCTTAGTTTGCTCACCCGTAGCTTCAGCCTGTTGCAATCCGCCCTTCGACGTAGCAAGCTTAGCAGCCGCGGTGGTGATACCTTCCTGCGCTACAGCGACTTTAGCTTGCGCGGTGGCGATGCCAACTTGGGCGCGCGCTACTTGGGATTCAGCTTGTTTTACCCCTTCTTGAGCTTGGGCTACTCCTGCTTGGGCTGCGGTTACGCCTTCTTTAGCTTGGGCTAAGCGCGCTCTAGCTTGAGCAATTCCTTGTTGGGCTGCGGTGGTTTGGCCAACGGCTACTTGGTAGGCGGCTTTCGATGCGTCTAATTGCTGGCGGGCGATCGCACCTTCTTGCTGCAAACTTTCGTAGCGTCTATAATCAGCTTGCGTTTTCACTAGATTAGCTTGCGCTTGCACTAACTCAGCTTGCGCTGCGGCAATACCTGCTTTCGCTTCCGTCACTTTGGCTTCAGCTTGGGGAATTCCGGCTTCAGCTTGGGCGACTTTGGCTTGCGCTGCGGGCACGCCAGCTTCAGCTTCTGCGACTGCGGCTTGGGCCGCGGGTACGCCTTGTTGAGCTTCTCTAATTGCTGCTTGGGCTGTGGAAATGGCTGCGTTGGCGCTGCCGATATCTCCTTGGGCTTGGGCTGTTTTCCCTTGGCTGGTTTGAGAGGCTAGGGAAATATTCGCTTCGGCTGCTTCAGCTTGGCGGCGGGCGTTTTCTAAGGCTGCTTGGGCTTGTTGGACTTTAACTTGGTAGTCGCGGGGGTCAAGTTTGATCAGCAGTTGGCCGGGTTTTACTTGTTGGTTGTCTTGTACTAAGACTTCGCCGACAGTACCGTTGATGCGGCTGCTGACTTGGTGGATGTGTCCGGCAACTGTAGCGTTTTCGGTTTCTTGGTGGATGGAGGCGTATTGCCAGTAGTGGTATCCGAAGTTGCCTGCTGCGATCGCCCCAATGCCCAACGCTGCTAAAATCAACACTTTTGGGGCTTTTTTCTTCGGTTTTTCCGACGGTGCCAGGGGTGCTTGGATTTCTGTTTCGGGGCCGGTTTTGAGCTCGGCGGGATCGCTGACTTCTGTTTCTGGGGCGGGGATTACTGGTAGGCTTTTTGCTATGGTGTCGTCGATCGGCTTTTCTAATACAGCTACTGCTTTGCCGTTGCCGTTGCCGTTGAATTCTGCTTGGTTGATTTCGTTTGTGTCTTTCATGGTATTTGACTCCTGATTCTTTAGTAAGATGTCGTTTGTTTAGGGTACGTAGTTTTTATTTAGTAAGACTGCTTGTTTTAAGGGTGCGTAGTATTTTTCGGTTATTTGTAGTGTAGGGGTGGTAGATGCTGCTGCGCTTCACTCGAAAGAGCGATTTGTCGGTTTAGGACAGATTGAGAATCGCCCGATCGATCAATTTAGAAAAAAGTTCTCGATCGGCTTCTGGAATGCCTTCGACAGCTCGATCGCGGATTACAGCTACCAACGGGGGCAATACCTCTTGCATTTGGGTACCGGAGTCGGTCAGCCAAATGCGCCAAATCCGGCGATCGCGCGTGTCTCTCTCCCGGCGGACTAGGCCTCTTTCTTCCATGCGATCGAGTACGCCTGTCAGTGTACCGCCTACCTGTTGCAGTTTGTCGCCAATGCTAGAAGTTGGCAAACCGTCTTCTTGCCACAAGCAACACAGTACCAGCCAGTGAAAAGGTGTCAGCCCAAAAGGTTCGAGTCCTTCTTGTAGCCTGCGACTACCTAGCTGTGCCAGCAGTTTGATCCGGTAGCCCAGGCTGTGGGGGGCGAGAACGTCGTGCCACTGGGCTAGATTTGTGCGATCGACAGTGGATGTAGTAACCATAGGTTTATTACTTCGCGTTCGTATTATCAGTGTAAGATGTTTTTTGGGAGATGTCAAGGGGTATGACCAGGGTTTTGGCTCTGCGGGCTCTCCGGCCCGTTCCACAATACCTAAATTTGGCAGTGGCACAGGCATCTTGCCTGTGATCAAACATTCCACAATACCTGAATTTGGCAGTGGCACAGGCATCTTGCCTGTGATCAAACAGGTTATTGAGGGATGTGTAGCTGTCAATACTACGATCGATCGCACTCTCAACCACCCAAATGCCGGATGTCCGCCTTGGGAAGTGTGTTTACAATTCTTAATTGTTCTTAAACTAGAAAGGGTAAATCTAGTTTCAGATCTGAATTTATGTTGCTTCCAGCCTCTAAGCGCACCAAGTTAGACGACACCGACGACACACTGTTTTACTCCGATCCCCGGTTTGTGACGCACGTAGACGAGGGATTTATTCAGCAACTAACCGATTTGTATCGGGAACGGCTGAAACCGAATACTCGGATTTTTGATATGATGAGCAGTTGGGTTTCTCACTTCCCCGACGAGATGCAATTTGCCCATGTCGAAGGACACGGGATGAATCAAGAGGAGTTGGCAAAGAATCGCAGACTGAATCATTATTTTGTACAGAATTTGAACGCAAATCCTAAATTGCCGCTGCCGGATGCAGAGTTTGACGCTGTTGTCAACTGTGTTTCGGTACAGTATTTGCAACACCCGGATGCGATTTTTGCCGAGATTCACCGCATTTTGAAGCCCGGAGGCGTAGCAATTATGAGCTTTTCCAACCGGATGTTTTATCAAAAAGCCATTGCGGCTTGGCGGGAAGGTTCGGAGGGCGATCGGGTACAATTAGTCAAGGGTTACTTTGATTCTGTCAAAGGAACGAATATACCCGGATTTAGCAAGCCGGAAGTAATTGTTCGCAAGGCTAACTTGCCGAGTTTTATGCAAATGCTGCGAATAGGAAGCGGCGATCCGTTTTATGCGGTAGTTGCTTATCGCCAAAGTTAAGATTTTTTTTAAGGTTTGTAGTGAGGACTTTAGTCCGCTGATTTTTATAAAGACTAAAGTCCTTACTATAAACCGATCGAAAGCTCCGCTTTTTTAAGTTAGAATATATTTAGCAGTTGCTTCTAAAATATGGAAAACCAACTTTTGCAACGCATCACACTCGATCCAAATATCGGTCACGGAAAACCCTGTATTCGCTTTCTCCGATATCCAGTAGAGTTGATTATTGAATTACTTAGTTCAGGTATGAATGCTAAAGAAATTATAGATGACTATGACGATTTAGAACATGAAGATATTCTAGCTGCTATAGTGTTTGTAGTGATGACTTTAGTCTTCATCAAAGTTTGAGGACTAAAGTCCTGACTACGAACCTATTTTTTAGTAATAATCAAGTACGGTAACACCTTGATATGAAACCATATCAGCAAATCGCGATCGATGAATGCGGCGAGCCTTTAGTGCCAATTCCACCAGAACATTTTGCCTTTGAAACGCCGCACCCTTATCAAAAGTTGGGTGCTCCGTATCACAACAGCAAAGCAGATTCGCCTTACTATTTACGCCAAGGAGTTGTAGATAGTTTAGTAGTAGCTAAAAGCCAACTACAGCATAATTATAAAAATTGGAAAATTCTGATATTTGATGCTTACCGGCCGGTGGAAGTCCAACAATTTATGGTAGATTATACTTTTAATCAAATTGCCGTAGCTCAAGGCTGCGAATTTCCGGTTTCTGAAGACAAACGGCAAGTAATTATAGAACACGTATATCAATTTTGGGCCGTACCGAGCCTCGATCGCACTACGCCTCCTCCTCACAGTACCGGTGCAGCTTTAGATGTAACTTTAGTGGATGAAAATAATCGGCAAATTGATATGGGTTCTCCGATTGATGAAATATCGGAACGTTCTTATCCCGATTATTTTAGTAATAGCAAGGAACCGCAACAACAGGAATATCACCTGCGCAGGCAAATCTTAAAAGATGCGATGATAGCTGCTGGTTTTCAGCAGCATCCTAACGAGTGGTGGCACTTTTCTCTGGGCGATCAGATGTGGGCTTGGTTGACAAATCAAAACAATAGTGGTAATCAATTTGTGGCCCGATACGGTCGCTATTAAACCATTTTAGATGTTAGATTTTAGATGACTGAAGGTTCGATCGACATAAATCATTTGGATTGCAACCGCTAAGATACTGAGAACCTTCTTGATTCCTGAAAACCCTACTTTTATTACTTCTGTCAACTGTCAACTGTCAACTGTCAACTGTCAACTGTCAATTCTTCCTTCTTCGAGGCTATTGCCAGCGGGGTAACGGTGCTTTAAAATTAACTAGAGCGAACAAGTGCAGCAAATCAAGCCAGCACTGCAAACCCTAAAGGATAACTTAGATTTCACCCAATGAAAGCACTCATCCTCTCTGGCGGCAAAGGAACACGCTTGCGTCCCCTAACCTATACGGGTGCTAAGCAGTTGGTTCCTGTGGCAAATAAGCCGATACTGTGGTACGGAATTGAAGGAATTGTGGCGGCTGGGATTACGGATATTGGGATTATTATTAGTCCTGAAACTGGCGAAGAGGTGAAGGTAAAAACTGGAGATGGATCTCGCTTCGGTGCAAAAATTACTTATATTTTGCAAAATGAGCCGGCGGGACTTGCTCATGCGGTGAAAATTGCTAGACCATTTTTGCGCGATTGTCCGTTTATCATGTATTTAGGAGATAACTTAATTCAAAATCAGTTAGATCCGTTTTTAGAGATTTTTAACAAGCAAAAACTAGACGCTCTAATCTTGCTTCGCCCAGTGCCAAATCCCTCAGCTTTTGGTGTTGCCAAAGTTGATGAAAATGGGCGAGTATTACAGTTAGTAGAAAAACCAAAAGTTCCGCCATCGAATTTAGCACTGGTGGGGATTTACTTTTTTGCTCCTAGTATCCACGAGGCGATCGATCAAATTCAACCTTCGCCCCGCGGTGAACTGGAAATTACTGATGCCATTCAACAGTTGATCAATCAGAAAAAACACGTAGAAGCCTGCAATTTAGAGGGTTGGTGGTTGGATACGGGGAAAAAAGATGATTTGCTGAGTGCCAACCAAATCATTTTAGATAGTATCGTAGCTTCAACTGAATTAAAAGTAGACGCTACAAGCCAAATTATCGGGCGAGTGCAAGTAGGCGAAGGAACGGAAATTATTAATTCTAAAGTTCGCGGGCCAGTGGTAATTGGGGAAAATTGCCGCATTGAAAATTCCTTTATTGGGCCTTACAGCAGTATTGCCGATCGCGTGACGATGATTGATGCGGATATCGAACATAGTGTAATATTGCAAGGGGCGAAAATAGTTGGCATTCACCAGCGAATTGTTGACAGCGTGATCGGGCAGCGGGCTCAAATCACGAATGCGCCGCCGCGTCCGAAAGCTCTGCGGTTTATGATTGGTGATGACAGTCAAATTGAGTTAGTTTAAGTTGAGATTTGCACTATTCTCGTAGGGGTAATTTACCAGATGGTGCGCGTTGCTACGTCTACGAGATGGTGCGCCTCTGCGCACATTATATTTAAAGGAGGCGAAAGATTGCAGTACGAAGAAATACCAACTCAACAAATTATAGATAAATTGCGCCAAACTTTGGAGCCGCGAATTGGTATTGCTGATTCGCTGCTGTCGGAAAGAGTAAATAGTGCAGCCCAAAATGAAGATGACGAAGACATTGCCCTTCTCAAAGCGGGCTTTGACATTTATAACATTCCAATTACATCTTACCAAAGGCGGCTAGGTTCCGTAGTAATTGCCGTTAGAAAAATCGTCCGAAAATTGCTCAAGCCGATACTAGACAGACAAGTAATTTACAACTTTGCTAATACCCGTGTTGTGCAAACCTTGAGCATACAGTTGCAAAAATTGCAAGAAAATCAACAAACTCTAGAGAGAAAACTTACATCGGAATTAAGTGGCGGATCTCCCGAAGTGACAGCGCAGCTTGAGACTCAACAAAGGGCGATCGCAACTTTTCAGTCAGAAATAGAGCAAATCAAAGCAGTCCAGCAGCAACATACTGCTATTTTAGGGGAGATTACCGCTCAATTGGGCGATCGGACGCACTAAAACATCAAAAATGACCAGAAAGAATTGGTTTAAAGCCGGAACCCTTAAAGGCTAGAAATTAAAATCAGACTGTTCATTACTCCCATCCTCTTCCTTCCAGATAGAGGTCGCCCTCATCTATCAACTGTCAACTGTCAACTGTCAACTGTCAATTGAATGAACACACTGCCAATATGCTCGTTAATTATAGTCAACTATAACGGTCTGCGCCACACCAAAGATTGCTTAAAATCTCTACAAAAACTTGCGTATCCAGAATCACAACTTGATTTAATTGTAATTGATAATTGCTCTCAAGACGATTCGGTTAATGCTTTACACGAACTGTTCCCAAAAGTTCGTATATTTGTGAATACCGCCAACAATTTCGCTAAAGCCCTCAACCTCGGCATCAGCGAAGCAAAAGGGCAATATATCGGCTTTCTGAATAACGATGCTACCCTTGACAGTCAATGGCTGGAAATATTAGTTAAACGACTAGAAACTGACAATAAAGTCGGTGCAACTAGCGGCAAATTGCTGTTTAAAGACGGGCGAATTAACAGCGCGGGCATTCAGCAATTACCTAATTTTTATTGGCAAGATGTCGGTTTTGGGGAGAAAGATGCGGGACAGTATAATACAGAAAGGGAAGTAGAAGGACTTTGTTGGGCGGCGGTGCTTTTTCGCAGGGAATGTCTGGAAGATGTCGGGCCGATTGATGAAGATTTTGTGATGTATTTTGAAGATGTAGAGTTTGCCAAACGCTGCCACAAACGCGGTTGGAAAATGCTTTATACTCCCGCAGCTATCGCCCATCATGAGTATCGCGGTTCGAGTAAAGGTAGTAAACTTACCGAGTATTTCTGCAATCGTAATCGGTTTTTGTATTTGGCGAAACACGAACCTTTGCAATTAGTTAAAGCAATTCATACGTCGGATTTTTTTACTAACAAACAGTACGATTTGCTGTTCGAGAGTTTGTTTGTGGCGATTAAAAAACTGCTAGATTATCAGCCACCGGAAATCGTCGCTACTATACTGCCGCAGTTGTCGGAAAAGTTGGCGGTGATTTACAGTAGAATGAAAGTCGATCGCATTTTACCTCGATTGCAGGTTGTGCGGGGCGATCGCAAAATGTCGATCGCAATTTACGATCACGGACTGCATTTTATCGGCGGCGGGCAAAAATACGTCGCTACCATCGCCTCGCTGCTGCAAAATGAATTTGACATTACCTTCATCGCCAACAAACTGGTTGCTATTTCCGACTTAGAATCGTGGTATGGGCTTAACCTTTCAGGATGCAAAATCAAAATTATTCCCTTGGCTTTTTACGAGAAACGCGGAATGCAGTGTATTGATTCCAGCATCATCGCCGAGGATATGGAAAATCCCTTTGATGAAATTGCCAGAGAAAGCAAAAATTATGATATTTTTCTCAACGCCAACCAACTCGAAAAAGTGAAACCGCTGTCGCCAATATCAGTATTTTTCTGCCACTTTCCGAATACTTTTCGCAACCGTCACTTTGCTGTCGATGACTACACTTTCATTATTGCAAACAGCAAATTTACTGTCAAGTGGCTGGAGAAACGTTGGAACTTGCAGCCAACTTTTATGCTGTATCCGCCCGTGGAAATGGCAACAGCTAAAGTGCCGAAGGAAAAGATAATTTTAGCTGTGGGACAGTTTGAAGCTGGGGGAACAAAAAAGCAAATTGAGTTAATCGAAGCTTTCCGCAGTTTGTTAGCAGATTACCCCGATCAACTTCAAGGATGGCGGCTAATTTTAGCGGGTAGTAGTGTTCCGAAAAATCCTTATTTAAAGACGGTTGAGAATTTATTAAAGCAGGATTCAAGGGCGATCGAACTTAAAGTCAATGCTGAATTGGATGAGGTTAAATCGCTTTATGCTAAAGCGAGTATATTTTGGCATGGTTGCGGTTTGGGTGAAGTCAATCCCCAAAGGTTTGAACATTTTGGGATGGCGACGGTGGAAGCAATGCAAAACAGTTGTGCTCCGATCGCCTTTTGTGGTGGCGGACAACCGGAAATTGTCGAACACGGGCGATCGGGCTTTTTGTTCAATACGGTTGAGGAACTGTGTCGCTATTCACATCAACTAATTGTCAATCCAGATTTGCTTGCGGAACTTCAAGCTGGTGCACAGCAACGCAGTCAGAACTTTAGACTCGCACCTTTTGAACACAAAGTCAAGAGTTTTTTTGAGATTATTCACCAGGAATATGCTACAATTCGGCTGCCAAATCCAGGCGATATTGCTCAAATGCTCGATCGACCTTAAGCATACAGATATGGATGCGGTTGACAGTTGACAGTTGACAGTTGACAGTTGACAGTTGACAGTTGACCTCTACCTGAAAGTCGAGGATTCGAGCAACGAACAGAAACGTAGACGGCGGTTGAAACCGCGCCTAAACAAACGATGTCCGCCTCCGCGGACTGAAGAAAGAAGATAACATATTTTAACCCCATCCGATCTTCAACCCGCGCACCATCCGGGTTTTGTTTGTATAGACGCGGTTTCAACCGCCTTGTCTTCTTCCAATTAAAGTTTATTTTTACTCAAAGCGTGTCCAATCAACTTTTAATCAATTTATCCTTCCTAACTCCCGAACCCACGGGAATCGGGACTTATGCAGCTAATCTCTTCCCGCAACTTCAAAAACTAGAACCAACATTACTTACTTCCCAGCAAATTGACGATTATACTTGTTATCAAATCCCAGACAACATCAGACCGGATCGAGGGCCGAAGGGGCAAATTAACAGGCTGCTGTGGACTCAATTTGACTTACCTAAAATTTACGATAAATTGCAGTCAAGCCTAATCTTTTCGCCAATTCCCGAAGCACCTTTGTATTCCAAATGTCGCTACATCGTGACAGTTCATGATTTAATTCCTTTGCGATTTCCGCAAAAATTCTCCCGCTTGACTGCTTATTTTCGCTACTACATACCGCACGTTTTACGGCAAGCAGAACACATTATTTGCGATTCTGAAGCAACGGCGACAGATGTTGCTAATTTTTACCAAATTCCGCGTCAAAAAATGACCGCAATTCCCCTAGCTTGCGATAATATTAATTTTAGATATCTCGACTTACCAGCTAAAAATTATTTTCTTTATACCGGCAGACACGATCCTTACAAAAACTTGGAAAGATTAATTGCTGCATTTGCGAGTTTAGCCGATCGCAAAAACTACGAATTGTGGCTGGCTGGGCCTCCCAACGCTTACACAGCGCAGTCGATCGCACAAGTTGAACAATTGGGTTTACAATCTTTGGTAAAGTTTCTCGGTTACGTGCCCTATTCGCAATTGCCCGTACTGATGAATCAGGCGATCGCCCTAGTATTTCCCACACTCTGGGAAGGCTTTGGCTTGCCGATTTTAGAAGCAATGGCCTGCGGTACACCAGTCATCACTTCCAACCTCTCGTCGATGCCAGAAGTAGCCGGAGATGCCGGATTATTAGTCAATCCCTACAGCGTCGGAGAAATAGCCCACGCTATGCAAACGGTAGCCACAGATTCAAAAGTGCGATCGCACTTAAAAAAAGCTAGTCTAGCGCGATCGGCCGAATTTAGCTGGCACAAAACCGGAACAGCAACCGCCAACATCTTACAACAATATCTTTAAATCTTCCCTCTCTTACTTTCTCCTCTCTGCGCCCTCTGCGCCCTCTGCGGTTAATCAAAAAAAATCCCAGCCAAAAACCGCAATCCTCATATTATCCCATGCCAAATTCCCAATCTAATCTGCTAATTAATCTTTCCTTCCTAATTTCCGAACCAACCGGATTAGCCATCTACGCTAAAAACCTATTTCCCCACCTAAAAACCCTCAACCCAACTTTACTCACCGCCCAAAAATTTCCCAATAATAACTGCTACGAAATCCCAGCCAACCTCACACCAGAACAAGGAAGCAGAGGACACATCAATCGATTGCTGTGGACACAAACCCAAATCCCCAAAATTTACAAACAGCTAAAATCTAATCTTTTATTTTCCCCAATTCCCGAAGCTCCTTTATTTTCCAATTGTCGCTATATAATTACAGTACACGACTTAATAGCCCTACGATTTCCCCGACGCTTCGATCCGCTGACACCTTATCATAAGTATTACATTCCCCAAGTGTTGCGGCAGGCTGAACATATCATCTGCGATTCCGAATCAACCGCCAATGATCTCATTAATTTTTGCAATATTCCCAGTTCTTTGATTTCGCCAATTTTTCCCGGCTACGATGCCAGTTTTTTTAAGTTTCTAGACTTGCCAACTAGCAATTATTTTCTGTATATGGGCCGCCATAATCCCCATAAAAACGTGCAGCGAGTTGTCGCAGCGTTTGCGGCTTTACCTAATAATTCCGAGTACGAATTGTGGATTACAGGATCGGAAGATAAACGTTATACGCCGCTGCTGAAGGCGCAGGTTCAAGAATTGGGATTGTGCGATCGCGTAAAATTCCTAAATTACCTCCCCGCGGCTGATTTGCCCAAAGTCATCAACCGGGCGATCGCCCTGCTATTCCCCAGTCTTTGGGAAGGATTCGGTCTCCCGGTGCTCGAAGCAATGGCCTGTGGCACTCCTGTGATCACATCTAACCTGTCTTCGATGCCAGAAGTCGCGGGGGATGGCGCACTGTTAGTCAATCCGTACAGTGTCCAGGAAATAGCCTCTGCTATGCACGAGCTGGCAACAGATACCAAAGCTCGATCGCACTTGCGGGAACTCGGTTTGGCCAGATCACAAAAGTTTAGCTGGGAAAAAACGGGCCGGGAAACTGCTGCTATTCTCGATCGATACAGTTGACAGTTGACAGTTGACAGTTGACAGTTGTCAGTTGTCAGTTGTCAGTTGTCAGTTGTCAGTTGTCAGTTGACAGGAGGAAGAGGGAAGTTCGGCAGCGGATTTTGTAACGGAAGAAGGAAGACGGAAGAAGGAAGAAGGAAGAAGGAAGACGGAAGACGGAAGAAGAAAGACGGAAGACGGAAGATTTTTCCCATCTCCCCATCTCCCCATCTCCCCATCTCCCCATCTCCCCATCTCCCCATCTCCCCATCTCCCCATCTCCCCATCTCCCTCTCTCCCCATCTCCCCCTCGCCTCACCGAGGGACTGTCAGCCCTTCTACTTGTTGATACCCAACTGATCGCCGCGCTTGTACTGCTGGTAAGCAGCAAAAAACAGCCCCGACAGAGTAACAAAGATTAGACCCAGAACAATACCTGAAAGTAGCGGTTCTACCATGAGAGCTCCTTAACGTTAAGATTTAACAATCTATTTTTAATATTACCAGCACTTACACAGTTGAAGTTTCGCATTCTTGGGCCTTCCGGGGTCTCAGAACTTGATATCCCGGCTGGGAAGGATTAAGCTATGTTATGAGAAATAAATTTTCTTGTAGATAGTTTTTTAAATTGAACTCCTTTGAATCACCAACTTGCCACGAATGAAATTAAGAACCCGATCGAGCGAATTGCCATATTTGCGATCGCGGTGTTGCTTGCCATCATATTGGCGAGTCTGACAATTCGTCAGTTTCAAGTCGCCGATCCCTACGTCAGAAGCGTAATGTCCCTGACTGGCGACCAGTTTCAGGGTTCCGCCATCTTTCAAATGAACTGTGCGGGGTGTCACATATCCGCTGGAGATACTCAAGTCGGGCCCAACTTGCAGCGAGTTTCCGATCGCAAATCCGAATTCGAGCTGATCCGCCAAGTCACCAGCGGGCGAACCCCACCAATGCCCCAGTTTCAGCCGAGTCCGCAAGAAATGGCCGACTTGCTGAAATATCTCGAACAAATGTAAACAAAAAAAGGGAACGAAATTTCGTTCCCCTGCTCCCGATTTGTCCAGGTAAGAGTAAGGTGCGCAATGCGCACCCGGAGGAGGAGTGCGGACTAAACCAGCAAGCTAAAACTGCTCGCCGATAACTGGCCCGGCAGTATGCCCCCCAATATAGCCAAAGTCTGGTTAGTGCTGGCGATCGCGATCGCAGTTGAGCCGTTAGTTTCGGTTAACAACAGTTGACTGAAGTCCAAGCCTCCCACCAACTGGATCGAATCCAATTCTGGCGCAAAGTTGATAATCGTGTCAGTTCCCTGAATCGCTGCCAATACAAAGTCTTGTCGGTTGCTACCACCGATCAGGGTGTCATTGCCAATGCCGCCAAAGAGCAAGTCATCGCCGGTGCCACCAAAGAGTACATCATCGCCACTACCGCCCAGTAAGGTATTGTTACCGTCACCGCCGCAGAGAGTGTCATTACCCTCATCGCCAAACAGCACGTCGTCGCCAGCGCCTCCCAACATTACATCGTCGGCTTTGCCACCGTACAATACGTCATTGCCTTCGTCGCCACTGAGCGAGTCGTTGCCGCGATTGCCGTAAATCGTATCATTCGAGCGATCGCCAAAAATCAGGTCAAAGCCTTTACCGCCAAAGAGAGTGTCGTTATCGATGCCTCCGTAGACGGTATCGTTGCCCGTATTGCCATTGATGTAGTCGCCCCCCTGTAGGCCAAAAATCAAATCGTTGCCACCCAATCCGAAGATCGAGTCACTGCCGGCACTGCCCACGATCGTATCGTCGCCGTTAGGGCCATTGATCACATTACCCCGTGAAGGAGTTGCAGGCAGATTGGGAGCCACAATCCTGGGGAATGGATCAGGGCAAACCAAATCTGTCCCTACAGGTGTTGGCGTCGGCGTCGGTTCAGGAGTCGGCGTCGGCGTCGGTTCAGGAGTCGGCGTCGGTGCAGGAGTCGGCGGTGTTGGCGGCGTCGGTGCAGGAGTCGGTGGTGTTGGCGGCGTCGGTGCAGGTGTCGGCGTCGGTGTCGGCAGCGGCGTTATAGGTGTCGGTGTCGGTGTCGGTGTCGGTGTCGGCGTTATAGGTGTCGGCGTCGGGGAGTTCCCGAAGTTGATGCCGGTGACAATCTGACCCGAAGTCAGCGCGATGTCGGTGGGGTTGTCGGTGCTTTGGGTAAACCCAGATTTCTGGACTTCCCGGACGCGGTAGGTTCCCGGCGTTAGGTTCGTGAACAGATAGTTGCCACTGCCGTCTGTGGTGGTAGTAACAGGAACAATAGCAGGAGCTCCTGGGGTTGGAGCTGCGAGGTTGGTTAACACAATTTGGTAATCGGCTAAACCCGGTTCTCCAGCATCCTGAATCTTATTGTTGTTGGTGTCTCGGAACTTCAGACCTCGGATCGTGCCCGGTTGGGGCAGGAAGTTACCGAAGTCAATGCCCGTGATTTTATCTGCGGGCTTAACCGTAACGGGGGCGGGGTTAGGCGTCGTCTGCGTCCAGCCTGTTTGCTGGACTTCCCTTACCTGGAAAGTACCTGCGGGTATGTCCTTGATAGTGTAGTTGCCCGTGGCATCGGTGATGGTAGTCGGTTCGCCCTGCTCAAAGACGCCATCGGGATTGATACTGTCGAGGAATATTTGCCAGTTTTGCAGCCCCAGTTCTCCGGCATCCTTAACGCCGTTGTTGTTGAGGTCATTGAATTTTTGACCGCTGATGGTGCTCGACTGGAAGTTGCCGAAGTTAATGTTAACGATGTCTTGACCGCTGGTGACAGTGATATCGGCCGGGTTGGGCGTAGTTTGCGTCCAAGTATCCTGCAAGACTTCCCGCACCGTGTAGGTTGCTGCTGGCAACTCCAGGAATTTGTAATTCCCAGTGGCATCGGTGAGGGCGGTCGGTTCCCCGGTGTCGAGGGTGTCGTTTTTGTTGGTATCGAGGAAGAATTGCCAGTTGGCCAGTCCTGTTTCTTCGGGATCTTTAAAGCCACTGTTGTTGGCGTCGTTGAATTTCAGCCCGCTAATCGTGTTCGGCTTGAAGTTGCCGAAGTTGTTGTTTTGGGAGTCGGTACCGCTGGTGACGGGGATCGTAAACGCGCCCGGGGCAGCCGGAGCCGTTTGCGTCCAGCCGGTTTGTGGCACTTCCCGGACGTTGTAGGTGCCAGCTACCAGGTTGGTGAACTCGTACTTGCCGTCGGCATTGGTGACGGCGGCGTTGGTGCCAGTTTCGTTTGGTACTTGGTCTTGGACGGTGTTGTTGTTGGTATCCAGGTAGATTGTCCAGCCTGCTAGCGCTGGTTCGCCAGTATCTTGGACACCACTTTTGTTGAGATCGTTAAATTTGAGCCCGCTGATTTTGCCTAACTGGAAGTTGCCGAAGTTTGTGGGAGTTATGGTGTTAGTGATGTCTGTGCCACTGGTGGCAGTGATGCTGCCAGTGGGGGCAAGAGTTGGCAGCCAACCAGTCTTTGGCACTTCCTTTAGGGTGTATGTGCCGGGCCCAATGTCGGTAAATGTGTAGTTGCCGATGGTAGTTGTACTTTCGGTTTTTACCACTGCACCGGCGGCATTGAGTAACTGAATATCAAACAGAGTTGCCGGTGCTCCGTCTGTCCCATCTAGGACTCCGTTGCCGTCTTTATCCTCGAATTTGGTGCCTGCGATCGAGATGTTTTTGAAGTTGCCCAGGTTAACGTTCGGGACATCGACGCCGCTGAGGGGGGTGATGTTGGTAGGAGTGAAGGTTTGGGTATAACCTGGTTGGGCGACTTCTTTGACGACGTATTGAGCGCCTCCTGAGAGGGGGCCTACTGCCGCGAAAGTGTACTTGCCAGTGGCATCGGTGGGAACGGTTTGCAGAACTGCGTTAGTAGCGGAGTTAACTAACTGAATTTGCCAAGTGGTGCCTGCTGGCGGCGTTGTTTCGGTTGCCTCTTGGATGCTGTTACCGTTTTTGTCCTCGAATTTTTGACCGCTGATGATAATCTGCTTGAAGTTGCCGAAGTCTTGAGCGGGTGGATTTGCAATCCCCGTATTGTAGGGAGTAGCCGTCGCAATCGGTAGAGTCTGCTCCCAACCAGTTACCGGCACTTCTAAGATCGGGCTATTTGTCTTCGTATCGGGGATGGTGTAAGTACCGCCGAGCGCTACAATAACGCTATCTTCCCCTGGACTCAGGGCCTTGTCACCGTTCTCATCTACGAAAATCGTAAAGTTTTGGACTGGAGTTGTCGTGGTGGCATCAGCCCCATCTTTAATACCATTGCCATTGTTGTCATTGAATTTCTGACCGGTAATGGTGGGGCCGTACTCGTAAGCACCAACGTCAACAGTGGTGTTGACGGTGCGGGCAAACGGCTGACCGAACTGAGTACCCCGTTGGTCTGCGGTGAGGGCTACACCAGCCGTGTTGAGGGCGAGGGCAGGAGTACCAGCATTCAGGACGGTTGCAGGAATGGTTGCGGTAGGAGCGCCGATCAGCGCGTGAGTCAGGGCAAAACCGCCGTTATTTTTCAATACAGGGTCGAGCCAAGGTAGCGCAACACCGGTACCGATGAAGCTGGTGTTAATGGATGCTCCAATAACTTCACTCCCTGCTACTGAAGTATTGCCAACGACGAGGGTGTTGTTGAGAGTGAGAGTTCCGGCGTTGTTGAAAATTCCGCCGCCGCCATTGCTGGCATTCAGCAGAGGGGCGATGACTACTGCGGGGTCACTGGTGATCGTAGTGTTAGTCAGAGTTGCAGTTGCAGTAAGCTGGTTGAGAAAAATTGCACCGCCCAATCCCTGACCCGGGCCAGCGCCAGCACCGCCCGCAGCGCCACCTGTTGCTCGGCTGCTGCTGAAGGTGCTGTTGCTGACCTTCAAAGTACCGCTGTTGAGAAAAATCGCTCCTCCCAGACCAGCACCGCCACCACCAGCACCCGCAGCACCCACAGCACCAGCACCACCAAAGCCGCCAGTGCCTGGTGCGACACCACTGCCGCCACCACCCACAGTACCGGTGGTTGGTCCGAGAGTACCGCCAGCACCGCCATTACCGGCAGCGGTTGTGACACCGATCGCACCTGCCGCACCACCGGGGCCGCCGCCACCGCCCAGGGCACCAGCGCCGCCATTGCCGCCTGCGCCCCGCAGCGTCGCAGCATCGCCAGCACTACCGCCAACACCACCAGCACCGCCGCCGCCGCCGTTAACGCCAGCACCACCAGCACCGCCGGGCCCGCCAGGGCCTCCGGCACCAAAGCCTGGCCCCCCGGCACCGCCACTACCACCTGCTGCTCCACCGCCACCATCTCCGCCTTGGCCGCCTTGACCGCCCACAGTTGTGCTGGTAGCGCCTGTGCCGCCAGCACCGCCAGTGGCACCACTGCCCGCACTACCGGGAGTGGCACCAGTGCTAGTGGGAGTACCTGGGCCGCCTCCGATACCGGTGCCGCCTGAAGTAGTAAAGAATGCAGCTAAGCCACTGTTGCCACCAGCCCCGGTACTTCCGGCTGCACCCCCAGCACCGCCGATCGCTCGGTTGTTGCTGAAGGTAACATTATCAATGTTTACAGTGCCGCTGTTGATGAAAAGCGCACCTCCGACTCCCGCGCCGCCACCACCACCAAGAGTGCCGACAGTTCCCTGGGATAGACCATTGGCGATCGTCAGGTTAGAGAGATTAACTGCCGCACTGTTGTCAACAAAGAAAATTGGGTTGTTGTTCCCGTCGATCGTAATCCCAGTCGTAGTGCTGCCAACAAAATTTACAGGGGTTGCAAGTATAGGCAGAACTTGTCCCACTGGAAAGGTTATAGGAGCAGTGATGTTGATATCATCAACATCGGGCAGGACATTAGCAAAGAGGATGGCGTTCTTCAGGGTGGTGAAGTCGGTAGCAGTAAAGGTTCCTAACACGCCACTATATGCTTCCCTCGCCTCTTGGGAAAACGCCACAGCCGTCTCTATCTTCCCCGTAGTCACTTCCAACACCCAGTCTCCGCCCAGCGCTGCACTGCCGGTCAAGTTATCGGAAGCGGCAATATTTGCTCCTGTGAGCTGGCTCAGCCTTTCCACGAAGGCGACACCTGCTTCTGTGGCGGCGACGTTGCAACCGTAAAGTAAAATTTCAGGTTTAGCAGTATTTGAAGAGTTCGAGTTTGCTTCGGCTGCTGGCAAAGCAAACCATGTTTCTAAATAATTGCGGTAGCTTTCAATATTGCTGAGATTCAGTTCTGTGGTTCCCAGTTGCAAGCTGGCTGCTGCGCCGTGAGACAAAATGTGGACGGCTGCAATATTTGTCCGCTGCTTAAGTGTTTCGGCGATTTGCTCGATGCCGTCGCGATCGCCCTTCAGGATAACAACTTCTGTATCGGAATTCGCGGTTTCTGTTAAACTTTCGCAATCTTTAACTTGTGAATCTGCAAAAACTATCTGGTGTTTCCGTTCTTTATAGAGTTCCATGATTAAATTCCTCTGGTACACGCACACTAAATTCATAGCACAAACCAAACGCAGCAGCGATCGATCAAATTCCTCTGCGGATGCGAGTCGTTGGCAAAACCCGCCCCTATGGGGGCTACGCCAACGAAGTCGATCGCCCTAACTTTCACCTAAATGGAATATTGACAAAACCTTTTTTTTATGCTCCCCTAGGATATACTAAGTTAGTTTGATTCTGTAGAAGTTTTCCAGGCGGATATTGTTCCGGCTGTTAAAAAAATATTTGAGAAGACTGGCGCGCAGTTTTTGATGTCATTAGACTCGATAAAATACTACGTTTTGTCATAAATGTCAAGCAAAAAAAATAACTAATGGCGATCGAGCGTCATTAGTTAAAATTTGATGTTATTTGTTTACGGTATTGATGGCAACGCGAAGCTGAGCCTGTACCGCGAATAATCACCAATTACCAAGTTTCTTCATCGGGATGATTGGAATTGCTCCATATTTCCACATCTAAATCGTTGAGATAAATCAGAGCACTTTCAATCTGTTGACTTGTACCGTTAAGTTCCAAATCAAACCAACCATCATCGGAAGTTTTTACACCCAACAAAGCAGCATTAAAATTTACCGTCAAACCGTGTTCGGAAATCAGGTTAGAAATTACAGGTTCCTGATGGTATTCTTTAGGAACACGAATGCGAATGCGGGTTTGAGTTGGTCTGCTGTCTCCTGACTCAGTATGCGGGATATCTGATTCTTGGGTTTTGTGAAAATTGTCGATCGACTCAAATTCAGATTTGCTACTATTCTGATCTAACATTTCAGCCTCCTAATATTTACTTAAATGTAGGTTGCGTTGAGGAACAAAACCCAACTGTCAACTATCAACTGTCAACTGTCAACTGTCAACCTCCTTAATGCTAGTTTTCTTTTCCAAAATCTCCTGAAGCACGAGAGTAACAACTGCTAACAAACCGAGAACTACCGCAGCAGAAAAAGCCGATTGCGTCGCATATTGCTTGTAAGCATCCTCTACAAACAAAGGCAAAGTTTGGGTTTTTTTAGCAATATTTCCCGACACCACAGAGACGGCTCCAAATTCTCCCATTGCTCTAGCATTGGTCAAAATTACTCCGTAAAGCAAGCCCCAGCGAATATTCGGTAGCGTGACATTCCAGAAGATTTGCCAATCATTTGCTCCTAAAGTTTTCGCTGCTTCTTCTTGATCTGTTCCCACTTCTTCCAAAACAGGAATCACTTCGCGGGCGACAAAAGGTAGAGTGACAAAAGCAGTTGCTAGTACCATTCCGGGAAAGGCAAAAATAACCTTAATTCCGGCACTCTCCAGCCACGGACCGAACCATCCCAAGCGACCGTAAAGCAGTACAATCATTAAACCTGCTACTACGGGAGATACGGCAAATGGCACGTCTAAAATGCTGATTAAGAGTGTGCGTCCCCGAAATTTGTTGCGGCCGATAACCCAAGCTGCACACAAACCGAATACCGTATTTACAGGTACAACTATCAGTGTAATCAGCAGGGTAAGTTGTGCTGCTGACAGAAAATCTGGTGAGGTTAAGTTGCTAAAAAATGGTTCTACTCCCTTTTTAAAAGCTTGGTAAAAAACGTTGAGAGCTGGAATAAATAAGATGAGTCCAAGATAGACGATCGCAATTCCGATCAAAGTTGGTTTTACCCAAGCTTTTTCTTTTTTTCGAGCTGAACCACTAGGTGGAAAATTGTACTCTTTCGATAAATTTAGATCAGCCGTCATAGCGTCTTCTCCATGATTGTAATAAATTTATAGCGAATAACATTGTCAGGGAAATACCTAACATGAAAGTGCCGATCACCGTGGCTCCTGCATAGTCGTACTGCTCTAATCGCTGGAAAATTAATACAGGGGCGATTAAATCTTTAAACGGTATATTAGAAGCTACTATTACAGTAGAACCGTACTCGCCCACCGCTCGCGAAAATCCGAGGGCAACTCCGGTTAAAATTGACGGAAACAGTGGCGGTAAAACTACTCGCCAGAAGGTTTGAAATTGAGAAGCACCCAAGCACCAAGCTGCTTCTTCGATGTCTTTTTCCATTTCGTTTAAAACTGGCTGTACAGTCCGCACGATGAAGGGTAAGGAAATAAAGATCATTGCTACGCCTACGCCTAAACGAGTGAATGATATCTTGATTCCTAACGGTGCAAACAGCCCGCCGATCCAGCCGTTATCGCTGTAAACTGTGGCGAGGGTTAAACCTGCAACTGATGTCGGGAGTGCAAAAGGTAAATCGACTGCTGCATCGACAATCCGTTTTAAGGGAAAGTCGTAGCGGACTAATACCCAGGCAATTAATGTGCCGAATACTCCGTTAATTAATGCGGCAATTAATGCGGTAAAAAACGTGACGTTGTAGGCGGAAAGGGCGATCGGGCTTGTGGCAATTTTCCAAAATTCGACGGGGTTTGCTGTGCTGGCTTTTAGCAGCATGGCTGTGACTGGCAAAAATAGCATGAGGCTGAGGTAGCCTATGGTGATTCCCCAAGGTAGGGTGATTTTGCCGATCGCTCTTTTGATGTTGGCGATCGCAGATTGAGAGTTGGTTGCTGGAGATGATACTGTCATAGGGTGATTTTTAACCGCAGATGAACGCCGATAAACTCCGATTTATTCGTTCCCAAGCAGAGCCTGGAAACGAGTAACGAGTAAGTAATGACTGCGAAGGGGTAATTCAGGAATTAGCGTTTAATTGAACCTTGGATTTTGTCAAAAGCGGCTCCGTCATCAAAGAATTTCTTCTGAATTTCTCCCCAACCTCCTAAGTCTTGAGCTGTAAATAGGGTTTTGACGGGGGGATATTTTTGGACAAATTCTGCTTCTGCGGCGACTGTCGCATCTATTGGCCGAAAACCTGCTTTAGCAAATTCTCGCTGAGCTTCTGGGGTGTAGAGAAACTTGACGAATGCTTCGGCGACTTCGCGGGTGCCGTGTTTGTCCACGTTTTTATCGACGATGGCGATCGGATTGTCGATCGACACATTCACGTCTGGAATAATATAAGTCGGTTTTTCGCCTTTCTGAGATGCCAGAATAATCTCGTTTTCGTAGTTAATTAAGGCGTCACCTTGGCCTTGTTTGAAAAATACGTCGGTGGCTTCGCGGGCGTCTTTGGTCAGGATGGGAACGTTTTTGTAGACTTTGCTCGTAAAATCTAATGCTTTGGTGTCATCGCCTCCGGTTTTGACAACCGAGCCCCAAAGTGCTAGGAAATTCCAGCGAGCCACGCCTGATGTTTTGGGATCGGCGGTAATCAATTTCACTCCGTCTTTGGCTAAGTCTTCCCAATTTTTGATGTTTTTGGGATTGCCTTCGCGGGTGACGATGGCTGCTACGGATTTGCTGACGATGCCTTCGTTGGGCACTTCTTTTTCCCACCCGGGCCCAATGAGTCCGGCTTTCTCGATTTTGGCGGTATCGAGGGCGAGGGCTAGGTGCACGATGTCGGCTTCTAATCCGTCAATTACGGCTCGGGTTTGGGAACCGGAACCGCCGTAGCTCTGGTTAAAGCTGACGGTTTGCCCCTTTTCTTTTTGCCACTGTTCAACAAATTTGGGAATTATCGCTTCGTGGGCGGCTTTGGTGACGGCGAAGGAAACGAGGGTTAGTTCTATGTTGCCTTTGTTTGCTCCTGGGCTAGCACCAGCGCCGGGAGTGGCTGCGGGGTTGCTGGGGGTTCCCTGCTGGCAGGATACAATGGCCAGACTTAAAGTTATTCCTACTAAAAATAGGGACAGGAATCTTTTGAGTGAAGTCAACGATTGATTTTTGCCTCCTGGTGACTGTTGCGCTCGGTGAAATTGTTGAGTTAGGTGTTGCCGCTGGCTCATTATATTTGTTCCTCTACAGAAACTACGGTTATTAGGTCGGAATACCGTAATTATGGTGGTGAAGTACGATTATAAACAGGCGCAAGTAAAAATAGCAACAAAAAAAATGAATTGGGGGGGCTCGCGATCGATCGACTAATCCTCAAGTCTTACCATCCGTGGTTTTGAACCAGATTCGCGGTAAAATGTAAACCGTATAAATACGATGATTGAGTCAAGGTGCTAAGCCTGCACGATAACGCCTTACGGATGCGCTGGCTCCTCGCCCAAATAAGCGCGATCGCGGCAAGAGTCCCAGCGGGAGACGCCTGACTCGCGCGATCGCCCCCCAAGTAAGAAAAAGTTTTAACTGGTATGTCATTACCCCGCCCCGTCTCAGACACCCTAATTGAACTGTTGAAGCCTGTAGCCTGCGAATTGGGAGAAAGATTGGGAGCAAGCGCTATTAACGAGCGCTATGCAGAAATTGAGCCGTCTGGTTCTTCTGCTTTGAACCAGCAAATCAAAAAAGACCCCCGCTGGATTAAAGCACAAGTTAAATATTTGCAGCGACAGCAGGCCCGAGAACAAGAGTTAATTGCGATCGCCAGTATAGAAGAAGAAAGGCTAAAGGAAGAACGCGCTAATCGAATTAAGGCAGAAGAATTGAAAGATCAGCGGGCTATTAGCCGGCTTGGTCGCGAGTTAATGCGGGAGATTCAATCAGAAGCAATTCGAGTTAAGCTCAACGAAATTCAAATTATTTGGGACAGGGACAACTGGTTTTCTAATTTGAGCAGACAGGAAACTGAACAGATTTTGCAGCAGCAGCAGCACCGATTGCTGTTGTTAGTTGCTCCGGCAAAAATTAGCCAAGATTGCCCGGATTCGTTTCGCCACAATCTGAATATCGAACTCCCGGCTAAGTTGAGAACTTTTTTGAACCAGTATTACCCCCCGCACGGAGAATCTTGTCCGGTTCAGTTTTACGGAGATTATTTCAAAAACGCGATTTCTGATATTGATGTGGAGCGGTTGCAGACTGTTTTGTCTCCTGTACCAACTGCTATATTGTACAGCGATATCAGCGATTATGAAGTTAATTTTCATGTCGGTTTTTGGGGAATTATTAATCAGAGCGTTTCCCTAGTGGCGATGCAGCCTTGGAACTGGGAAGAGGTTTATCACCAGTTGGAGGCGGAGGGGAAAGATGAAAAGCTGAGCCTGCGGATTATTCGGCAAATAATTGTGACAATTCATAAGTTACTGGCGGCTTTTTTAGCTGATTTGTATTATTTAAAGATAGATTTTACTTACGAACCTCAGCTATTTAATTTAGAGGCGGAATTTGCTCAAGAATGGTTTTCTAAAGATTGGGCGTTACCGTATATGGAAACTCTTAAAGAAATTCAGGAGCAGCAGCGAATAACCTATAAGGGAGAGATGCGGCGCCTGGCGCTGCGAGAGGCGAAAGCTCGGGCGGAACGCAAGCGTTTGGAAGAGGCTGAACTCAAACGCAGAGAGGAAGCTGAGGCGGTAGCTAAGCGGGCGAAGGAGTTAGCTCACAAATTTAAAAATCTGAAATGGCGGTGCGCATACACTCTGCCGGGACATTCATCGTTTGTGAATTCTCTGGCGATTAGTCCTGACGGCAAAATTCTGGCTAGCGGCAGTTGGGATAAAACTATTAAGATTTGGAAGTTAGAAACAGGGGAATTAATTGGCACTCTGACGGGACATTCCGATCGCGTAAATTCTGTGGCTATTAGCTCGGACGGAAAAATGTTGGTCAGCGGCAGTTCGGACGAAACAATTAAGTTTTGGAATTTGTATAACGGTGATTTATTGTGTACTTTTCCGGGACATTCTATGGAGGTGAATTCGGTGGCGGTTAATCCGAAGGGCCAGCTAATTGCTAGCTGCGGTGGGGCTGATAATGCGATTAAGCTTTGGAATTTGCGGACTGGTGAGTTGCTACGGACTTTGAGGGGTCATGCTGACAATGTGAATGCGGTGGTTTTTAGCCCGGATGGTAAGATATTGGCGAGTGGCAGTTCGGATGCGACGAGCAAGGTTTGGGATGTGGAAAGTGGTAAGTTACTGCGGACTCTTTCGGGTTTGAGTGTTGGGGTGAATTCTGTGGCGATCGCGCCGGACGGTCAAACTCTTGCTAGCGTCAGCAATGATTATACGATTAAGCTGCGGAATTTGCATACGGGCAGTTTGTTGCGGATTTTAAATTCTAATTCTGCGAGGGGAAAGGGTGTAGCGAATTTAGGCATGAATGAGGCTGTGCATATTTTGCGGAATTATGTGAGTCGGGGCGATTCGGTGGCTATCAGTCGAGACGGTTTGACTTTGGCTAGCGGCTGCGATGATAATACGATTAATATTTGGAGTTTGCAGACGGGGGAGCTGTTGAGCACTCTTAAGGGACATTCGGGTACTGTATACTCGGTGGCGATCGCACCTTCGGGCAATTTACTCGCCAGCGGCAGTGGGGATGAGACGATTAAGATTTGGCGCTGCGATTAGACAGTTGGCAGTTGACAGTTGGCAATATTCAGAGCCTGTCCGCTAATTAACACAATACTTGTACGGGCGGGTTCACCAACAATCTATAATTCCCACTCACAATCTATATAAACCCGCCCCCACCACGCGACTAGATATGATTTGAGATTTTGGGGCTAGAAACCGGGTTTCTGGGAAAATTTGGGTTGAGTGACGAGAAATATCGGAAGAAACCCGGTTTCTGGAGTATAGGTGCGTCCAAAACTCTCAAACACGACTGCGGGATTTAGCTCAAGAGAGGACAATTCCGGTTTGTCCCTTACGGGGATGGGTTTTGGGCGAATTTGAAAAAAAGTTTGCTGGGGGGGTTGCGCTAATGGCGATAAGTTTGCTATATTAATTTTCACTGCTGGTGTAACTCAGTTGGTAGAGTAGCTGATTTGTAATCAGCCTGTCGCAAGTTCGAGTCTTGTCACCAGCTTATTTAATGAAATAAAGGCTAGATAAAATTTCTAGCCTTTATTTTTTTTGTCTCGTGTCTCAAGGCGTTTGTCACCCGCCTCAGCAATTTTGATTTTTAAGGTAATCTTTTTTCCAAAAATAGAAATATCGAGAGCTAGAGTGAATCGGGCGATCGCCAACTAGAGTTTCTGATTATCAAGTTTGATTAAATCTTAGCAACTAAAGTTAGCAAGTTATTCTACACTAACTTTGTCAGCAGTTTACCAGAGTAGTAAAATGTCCCCTTGGGTAAAAGATCCACATTCAGGAGGAGTGAAAATCCCTCCGGCAGTTCAAGAACGGGTGAAGCAGCGTATTCTCGATTATGCTGCTGCTAACTACGCTGGTAAATACACTCGCCTAGGCATTCGCTTTCGCAGTCAGTTTTGTTACATTGATGCCTATACAGAACCTGAGATAGCCCTAGATTTTCCGAGCAAAGAGCTTGGCATATCTCGTGAAGAATATTTAGAACAAAGGCGAAATACCCCCCTTCACCTGTGTCGGCTGCGTTACTTTAGTGATGAAGAAGCTTGGACTCTGGGGTTTTACGCCTATAGCAGTGAAAAATACGAGCCTTGTATGTTCCCAAATGGTAGTTTCTACGGTACGCCTGAAGAAGCCTTTGAGATATCTTCTATGTACTTGGTATAACCCAAAATGAGCGAATATCAATATTACGAATTTCAAAGCGTCGATCGACCTTTGACTCAATCAGAACAAGAAGCAATCAGCAAACTCTCTAGTCGCGCACAAATAAGCTCTAGTAGAGCTATTTTTCTTTATAACTATGGAGATTTTCCGGGTCAAGAAAAACAAGTATTAATCAAATATTTCGATGCTATGTTTTACATAGCTAATTGGGGATCGTTAAAGCTAATGTTTCGTTTTCCCAAAGGTTTGATTGATATCGAACTGATGCAAAAATATTGCGTTGAAGATATAGTTGAGGTTTCGGAAATTAATGATTTTGTCATTTTAGAAATTTCTATTAATGAGGAAGAAGGTTTTGATGGGTGGATAGAAGGAGAAGGAAATTTATCCTCTTTGATAGGTTTGCGCCAGGAAATTTTGCAGGGAGATTATCGTTTACTTTATTTGGCTTGGCTGAAAGGGATTACCTATCTTGATGAACTCGACGACGAAGATGAAGATGAGCGAGATGATGATGATGAAAATGATGATGAAAATGATGATAAAGAAGGACTAGAGCCACCTGTTCCTCCTAATTTCGGTAAGTTATCTTCATCGTTACAGGCTTTTATCGATATTTTTGAAGTGGATGAGCATCTACTGAAAGCTGCAATCAGTGCGAGTGTTACTAAACCTTCAATTCCCGAAAGTAGCATCACAGAAGCTATCAAAAAACTTGATCGTTCTGAAGTTGATACTTTATTACTGCGGTTACTCAAAGGAGAATCTAATCTCTCTATTGAATTGCGTAACAAATTATCAGCAATGATAGAAGTTAAGCAAGATCAGAATCCCGGTAAACGAACAATTCGTCAGCTTTTAGCAAGCGCAGAAAAGGAAGAAAAACAGGAAGAAGAAAGAAGAGGAAAGGAAGCTAAAGCTGCACGAATTAAAGAGTTAGAAGCTTTGGCTAAGCGAGAAACGGCTGTTTGGGAAGATATAGACGCTCTCATTCAAAAAGGAACTTCTAGCTCTTATGATGAAGTAGTGCCTTTACTTTTAAAACTCCAAGATTTAGCGGAGTATCAAAAGCAAACAGTTAAATTTTTCACACTGGTTCAACAACTGCATAATAAATATAGCAGTCGCTCTGCATTGAAAAGACGTTTGCTTAAGGCGAATTTATTATAATCGAATACGCTTGGGTTAACGGTTTGTATAGCCCGGAGATTCCCCTAAATCCCCCTTAAAAAGGGGGACTTTGATGCAGCTTTTGTCCCTTTTTTTAGCTGGGATCTGGCTTAACTGAACCGTATTGCATTTTACCTGACAATTTGACCTAACACAGCGCAGGCTTTTTTCAACCAGGCGATTGTTGCTGCATCAAGTACGGGTGAGAGTTTCTCGACTACCGAAGCGTGATAGTTGTTCAACCATTGTAATTGAGTCTTTGACAGCCGATCGCCATTTATCAATTTCCTTTCAAACGGAATATACGTCAGCGGTTCAAATCCGTACCAAACCGAACCGTTTTTTGAGGGCATTTCCCTGACAATATAGAGATTTTCGAGACGAATTCCGCCCCATCCCGGTTCGTAATATCCCGGTTCGATGCTTGTCACCATTCCCGATTCCAGCGGATATTGGACAGATTTGCTGATGCCGTTGGGCCCTTCGTGAACGGCTAAAAATACGCCGACTCCGTGCCCAGTGCCGTGTCCGTAGTCTAGCTGTTGTTGCCATAATACCGCACGGGCGATCGCATCTAACTGCGAGCCCGTTGTACCTTTAGGAAATTGCTGCGCTGCACAGTTGATGTGCGCGATTAAGACTGTGGTGTAATGTTCGATTTGCAGCGCCGTCGGTTCCCCGACAATCATGGTTCTGGTGTCGTCCGTTGTGCCTGCTAAATACTGTGATCCTGAGTCTAGCAGCAGCAATTCTCCGGGTTTTAGCGTGATTTCGGGGCTGGGAGTGCCGTAATGTACGATCGAGCTATTTGATCCAGCACCTGCGATCGTTCTAAAAGATAAACTCTGAAAATCAGTTTCTTGCTGATAAAAACCTTCGACAGTTTCTTTAACATCAAACTCTGTCAATACATTACCATTTTCAACCTGCTCTGTCAACCACATTAAAGTCAGAGTTTTCGCTCGACTTGCCTTAAAATTAGCCGATTTCATCTGCTCGATTTCCACCGGATTCTTCCGAGCTTTCATCCCTTCTATAGGATTCGGCTCAAAAACTATTTCGATGTTATTTTTAGCTTTTTGCTGGTCTAAAATTAACTGGTACGTGCCTGCTGTGCTGTGTTTCGAGTCCAATAGCACCCGAATTTTTTTCGGCAAACTGACACAAGATACTAAAGTTGACGGATAGTCTGTGTAGGGAAGCAAAGTTATATCTGCCGATATTTCTTGCTTGATTTCTAGTGAAACTCGTTCAGGATTGGTAAACAAAAACGCTGCATCTGTGGTGACAATCGCATAGGATATAAAAATTGGAATGTTGGGAATATCCGAGCCTCGGAGATTGAACAGCCACGCTATTTGATTCAGGTTACTAATCGGCAGCACGTCGATGTTAGCTTTTGCCATCGCTTCCCTGACTCTGGCTAATTTTTGGGCCGCCGTTTCTCCAGTCAGGGTTGCTGGCAAGCTAAAGATGGGAGATTCGTCAATCGCGGGTAAAGTCTCTACTGTTTGTCGAACTTTGTCTGCTAAATTCTCCCGGATTGATACTAGCTCAATTCCAGCAGTTGCAAATTTATTCACCCATTTTTGATATTGCTCTGTTGATACAGTAAACGGATCAAAACCAAATCTAATTTTAGTTGATTTTGGTGCAGATTCTGCCAATTTTTCTAAAGTTTCAATTAAACTTAAATTTTCTTCTAAGCCAAGTTTAGATATTTGAATAATTCCCGTATCGACTTGTAACTCCGCTTGTTCGTAATAGCGAGAATCCACAAACAACCAAGCAGAATCTTTGCCAACCAACAAATCTCCGGCGGAACCAGTAAAACCTGAAATCCAAGCTCGTCTTTGCTTAGCTGCTGGGACTGATAAATTAAAATGTTCGTCAACCGCTGGGATGAAATAGCAATCTAAGTCATTTTTTGCCATCATAACTCGCAAATTGGCAAGTTTAGCTGAGATTGAATCTTGATTATTTTGAATAGCTTTGAAGTTACTTGCAATCATATTTTATGCTCCTAAAATTGTCTTCAAACCTTTAACCAACCTACTAATTCCAGCCGCCGCTGTTTCAGTTTCCATAGCACCGTAAGCAACCCGCAAATAGCAGCCACTATCCATCCCGAAGGTTGTACCGGGAAGCACTGCTACGCGATATTCGCGAATTAATTTTTCTACTAATTCCATTGTATCGAGCTGTGTGTCAATTTTCAAGAAAAAGTAGAAAGCTCCACAGGCCGGGGAAATTGTACACAGATTTTGGATTGTATTGAGTTCGTTTAATACGAGTTGTCGCACAGATGCGATCGCCCTTACATAATTATCGCAGTAACCTCTACCAACTTGCAAGGCTCCCAGGGCTGCATATTGAGAAATTACCGGCGGACAAATTAAGATGGTATCTTGAATTTTCCTCACTGAAACCAGCAAATGTTCTGGGATTACCATATACCCGATGCGCCAACTCGCAAAACCGTAGGCTTTAGAAAGGCTAAACAGGGAAATTGTATGTTCGTTGCTATGGGGAAAAGCTGCGGGGGAACAGTGTTTAACGCCGTTATAGGTAAAATATTCGTAGGCTTCATCGCTGATGTGATAGATATTGTGTTGGCGGCAAATTTCGTTAACTTCCCGGAGTGCTTCGGCGGAATAAACTACACCAGTTGGGTTATTGGGTGAAATTGTGACGATGGCGCGAGTTTTATCGGTAATTGCTTGTTTGATTGCAGGGATATTAAGTTGATAATTAGCGTCAGTTTCTACTATAACTGGGCGGCAATTTGCCATGACTGCTGCCATTTCATGGTTGAAATAATAAGGTGATTGGATAATAACTTCGTCTCCCGCTGAGGTGATGGCAAGAATGGCGTTGGTAAATCCCATATTGCTGCCTGCGGTGACAACAATGCAGTTTTTATTGTTAATTTCTATGCCGTTATCTGTTTGGAGTTTGGCTGCGATTGCATCTTGTAATTGGGGAATTCCTTCGACGGCTTTGTATTTATGATTGTCGGGATTTGCGAAGAATTCGGGGATTTTGTTAAAGGATTCTTGGGGCGGATTGTAGTAAACTACGCCTTGTCCTAATGATATTGTTCCCGGATTTTGCCGGATTAGTTCGCCTACTACTGGGATGATTGGTGATTGTACCAATTGCATTCGAGTTGGGTGAATTTTCATAGAATTTAACTCTATTTTTAGGATAAAATTTGTTTGTAATCAGATAAGACGCGGTTTCAACCGCCCTGTCTTCTAAACTCTTTCAACTTCTATTCTAGAGCCTTGCGGTGACTTAAACACTTTAACTTGTGCGGGCAATCTTTCGCCCAATCCTTGAACGTGAGTAATCACTCCAATCAGCCTTTCTCGCTGCCGCAAAGATTCTAAAATCTGAGTAACGCTTTCGAGAGTTTCTGCATCTAATGTGCCAAATCCTTCATCGAGAAACAAGCTACCCAATTGAGCTCCTTGAGACAGTTTTTCTGATAAAGCTAAAGCCATTGATAGGGAAGTTGCAAAGGTTTCGCCGCCGGAAAGGGTGCGGACTCGTCTAGCTTCGCCACCATTCCAATTATCTGCTACCCAGTATTCGCCATCTTGGTTTCTCAACTTGTAGCGATTGTCGGTTAATTCTTGCAAAATTAAGGTGGCGCTGCCGACTAATTCTGCTTCTAAATGTTCTAAGATGTAGGATTGAAATTCGTTTGATTTCAGATTCTGCGCTAAGGTATGATAAGTTTGCTCTTGTTCTGCGAAGTTTGTGATTTGCTGTGACAGTCTTTCGGCTTGTTCGAGGGTTTGGGCGGCTACTTGAATCCACGCTAAAAGTTCGGCGCGGTTGTTGTTGGCTTGTTTGAAGTTTTCTTGGGCGGTGTGTTTTGCCGATCGCACTTGTGTTAAAGTATCTTCATCAGTAGTCCTGCCTGCGATCACCTCACTCAAATCCTTCGCCCGCGTCTCCAACTGAATTTTTGACTCGCGCATAGAGCGAATCGCATTTTCCCACTGCAATTGTTCACTAACGGGCGCCACCGCTGCTAAAAATGTCTCTTCTGTAAAATCAACCGCTGTTAATTTTGCTAACCAATCCTGGTTTAACTGCTGTTTACTGGCTTGCGCCTGTGCAAAAACTTCTCCAGCTTGTTGCTCTCTTTCTGCTGCTTGAATAGCAGTATTTTGAGCAGTTTGATAAGATTTTTCCGCAACTTTTAGCAGATTTGCCAACTCTTGCTTCTCTTCTGCCAAGGCTTGTGCTAAATTAGCATAAGATTGATATTCGGTAATTTGATAAAGCGCGTTGACACAACTTTGCAACTGCTGCTGTCTGCGGTCAAATTCGGCGATCGCATCTTGATATTCTTGCTGTTTAGCAGCTTTTGTAGTCCCTGCAAAATTTAATCTTTCTTCGTAATTATTATACTCCAAGGATGCAATTTGAAATTGCTGCTCGGTTTCTCGGTATTGGCGATCGCTCTCTTTAAGGATTGCCAACTCCTGCTGCAACTGCGACACTTCCCATTCTTGCTCCTCCAGAATCTTCGAGATTTGCTGCTGCAATTCGCCAACTCTGTTCGCCGTCAATTCCAATATTTTAGCAATTTCTGACTGTTTTTGCTCGCAGGATGAAACTGCGCTTTTCCCCTCAGCCACCGCCATTTGAGCAGATTGAAAAACCTGATTTGCTGCCGCCAGTTTCCGGCGCAAACCAGCGACATCTACAATCTTAGAAATCGGTAAAGGAGGGAGCAAATCGCTCTCAGGATGCACCCCCCCACACACCGGGCAAGTATCGCCAGAATTCAACGACATTCTGACAGCAGCAACAGTCTCTAAACGCGCCGCTTCCGCATTAGCAGTTTCCGCCGCTTCTAACTCACCACCGCACTCTTTGAGCCGGATTTCTGCCGCTGCTAAATTAGTGGCAACTGCGACATAATTCTGTTGAGCGCTTTCTTTTTCTGCCAGAGACTTATCCAACATTTCCTGCTGACTTTTTCCCTGCTTGGCAATAAGCTGAACTTCCACCAATAAAGGTGCAATTTCCTGCAACTGCTCTAAACGCTTTCCTCCCGGCGAATACTGTTCGAGCAGTACCGCTGCTCTAGTAACTCGAAAACCCGCACTCTGAATTTTAGTGTTAGTAGCTTGCAATTCTTTATCTGCTGCTTGGAAAAAGCGGAGTTTTTCCTGTTGTATTTTTTGGGCGATTGCAACTTCTTTTTCTAATTGAGTGCGCTGTTCTTCATATACTTTAGCAGCAGCCAGAGCATTTTCGCGAGCCTTAAATTGTGGTGCTAGTGCCTCTGCTTTGGCTTTAGCCTCGTCAAGTTGCTGTTGTTCTGCCGCCAACTCGCAGCGAGCTTTAATTAATTGTTCCCGCGCTGATTGAGCGGCTTTTTCGGCAGTTTCATGCTGACTGCGAGCCGATCGCACTAAAGCCCAATCTCCCTGTAAATGATTGGCAGCTTGCGCTCTTTCCAAACGCCGTGCTAAAATTTCAATGTCGGCGGAACTCGCATTTAACTCAGCCAATTTTTGTTGCAACTCTTGCCAACGAGCGATTTGTGAAAATAGCTGTTCCTCTTCGTCTAACGCCTTCTGAGCTTTCATCACGGCGCGCTCGAACTCAGGTAACTGCTGCTCTAAAATTCCAAGTTGCGATCGCTTTAGATCTACCTCATCCACCGTCGGCGCGGTCAAATCAGCCAACTGCCTTTCCACCATTTCCCGTTCCTGTTTCAGCAACTTTGCGAGCTCATTTGCTTCCTTCCGCATCTGCTCAAAAATCTCAAATCCGGCTAGCTGCCGCAAAATTTCCCGGCGCTTAGAAGTATCCCCTTTAATAAACTCATCAAACTTTCCTTGAGGCAGAATAATTGCTCGCGTAAAAGTATCAAAATCCATCCCCAAAATCTGTTCGATCGTATTTTGAACAGCAACAATACTCGTTCCCAAAGTTTCCCACTCGCCGTTTTGCCAGAAGTCCAAAATCACCTTATTTTCAGGAGTTTTTGGACGAAAACGCCATGTCCGCGTCACCCGATACTGGGCAGAACCCACAGCAAAACGCAACTGCACCTTTAAATTTTTACTACCTTGACTTGCCAAATCACCTACTTGCTTGCCGCTGCGAGTTGTCATCCCAAAAAGTGCGTAAGTCATCGCATCTAGCAGCGAAGATTTGCCCGCACCTGTAGCACCAGTAATTGCAAACAAATCGAGTTGAGAAAAATCTAAACACTGTTCCCGGCGGAAGCTGGTAAATCCTTCGAGTAAAAGTTCTAGTGGACGCATAAAAGATTTTAGATTTTAGATTTTGGATTTTAGATTGTGGAATTTGATGATTATGTTGTCATTGCGAGGAACGAAGCAATCGCAAGATTTGAAAATAACAGCGACAGGATAGCTTCGGACGCAGTATATATCCCAATACGGTTCACTTAACATATTTATGCCCCGGAGATCCCCTAAATCCCCCTTAATAAGGGGGACTTTGAGGGCATTCTTGTCCCCCCCTTATTAAGGGGGTTAGGGGGGATCGAGACTCGACTACTTAACTATTAACTGTTTCCTTAAACTTCTTATACAAATCCTGAAATCCCTCCAATACAGCGGGTTGCGGAGTCGTTCCCAAGCGGTTTTGATAATAGTTGCAGAACTCTGCCGCCGGATCGAAATTATTGGGATCGATATTAGTGTTCTCTGTGGCTTCTAGCAGTGCATCCCGATAGCGCGGCTCAATTAACAGCGCTTGAGAACAGATTTGGCGGACGCGATCGGCTAATCCGATTTGCGGGCTATCCAGTTCGACAATTACCTTCAAGTAACCCGGATGATATTGATGAGCTTCTAAAATTTGATCGAGATTGTCATTATCACATTGAAGCACTTTTAACGGCTTGTGGCAAGCCACAGGTCTAAATTCTACCTTAGCCTGACTTCCAGGCTCAACTTCGATCAAGCAAAATCCTTTTTCCTGTTCCGCTTCTCCGAAATCTAACTGAATCAAAGAACCGGAATAATAAGCTGGGGAATTCTTACCAATGCGCTGGTGAATGTGGATGTGTCCGAGGGCGACATACTGAGCTTCCGGCGGCAGAGTTTGCGATGACAGCAGGTATTTTTCTCGCGTGTAATAAGCGACTTCGGATTTAGCCAAGCGAGCGCCGTCTATGCTCATGTGTGCCATCAGCATATTCACCGTATTGTCGCGAAAATCTGTGGTTAAATTTTGCAGTAAATCTGCTACAATTTCGCGGTAATCTTGGCGGCGGTTAGCGTCGCCGGAGTGCCAGAGAGAATTAGCATCTAACAATCTTTGTTCGGAAGCAAAAGGCATTGCTCCCACGCACAGTTTACCACTTTTTGTATTGAGAGTAATCGTGCCACCGTCTGCCGATCGCCTGGGTTTACCTAAAGCGCGAACGCCGGCGAGGGAGAGCAATTGGGCGATGCTGTCGATGCGGGATGCTGAATCGTGATTACCGGCGATCGCAATTGCGGGAATTCCGGCAGCTTGGAGTTCGCAGAAAAAGTGATAGGCAATGCGTTCAGCGTAGGCTGGAGGGTTGGGAACGTCAAAAATGTCTCCGGCAACCAACACAGCATCGACATCTAGCTCTTTGGCTTGTTTCAAAATCTGTTCCAGGGCGATCGCAATTTCGGAAGTGCGATCGATCCCTCGAAAACGTCGTCCCAAATGCCAGTCAGCAGTATGAATTATTCGCATAGTAAGAAGAAGGAAGTTCGACAGTTGACAGTTGACAGTTGACAGTTGACAGTAAACTTGAGCGCGAGCCGTATTTTATGTTTAATTAGGTAAATTGATAGTGGATTTATCTATAAAGTGTACAAGTTCATTTCATACGGGATGTATTCTATGACTTATCTTCAACCGATTGGCGGTTAACTCGAATCAGCATACCTCTCAAAGTTTCCAGATTAGCAATAGCCTCATTAATCCGCGCCGCCTGTCGCTCTCTATTTGAATCATCTTTACAAACAATGATACCAGCATGGTCTGGCTGTAATGTATGCAGCTTGATAAAATGACGGCGATTGAGCGTTAAAATAGCGCGATTAATACTCAATGCAAAAGCTAATACTTCTTCATCAGGAATTTTTTGATTAGCATTTCCTGCTTCCTGTACTGTCAGGACATCGTGATCTAAAGTCCTTAGAAATTCCACAACTCGCTTTGGATATTGTTCATCTGCATAAAAAAATGCCACTTTTCAATCATCCTCATTTTCTTGAATTGCTGTTTCAATCTCGTCAGGATATGCCTCAGCATAAGCCCAAGCATTTGCCAAGTCAGCGGCACGCAGAGTCGAATAATCTTCTAACAGTTCAGATTCCGAAATACCTAAACGGCGAGCATTCACCAGCACCCAAACAGGAATGCGAGTTTGTCTGATGCAAGCATCGCCACCACATACGCCAGGAGTCTTTAGAATTCCAGACCAAAAGTTGGTTAAACTTTGGGCTAAAAATTGTATAGCTTGAGTCTTTTCCTCTGGACTTAACGCCAGGAGCTGTGGTTGCAATTCTTTCAGTGTCATATTCGTAATTAGTGAGGAAAATCTACGTTTTGTCACCATCAAACTATTCTAGCACTTGCTACCCCAAATTTAATTCAACATATTTAACGGTCAATCGTAGGGTGCGGCGCACCAAAGCGGAGAACAGAATTAATTATTCGCATAGTATAAGTGAATTTTAGACTCGATGTATTCTATGACTTATCTTCAACCGATGGGCGGTTAACTCGAATCAGCATACCTCTCAAAGTTTCCAGATTAGCAATAGCCTCATCAATCCGCGCCGCCAGCCGCTCCCAATTTTGATCGTTCGTGCATACAATAATCCCATTATGGTCAGAACTCAACTTGTGCAGTCGAATAAAATCGGGTCTGTTAAGTGTCACAACTGCACGATTCGTGCTAACAGCAAAAGCTAGAACTTCATCATCAGGTATCTTTTGATTTGCCTTCCCCGCTTCTTGAACAGTCAGGACATCATGCCCCAAATTGCGGAGAATTTTTACAACCGGAAATGGGTATTGTTCGTCTGCATAAATACGCACCACAGTTTATGCCTCTTCTTGTTCTAGAATAGCTCGATCGATCTCATCTACGTGTGCCTCTGCATAAGCAAAAGCATTTACCAAATCGGCCGCACTCAGATCGGGATGACCTTCTAAAATATGAGCATCGCTAGCACCTTGACGGCGATAACTTATCAACAGCCAAACAGGAATCCGCGTTTGTCTGATACAAGCTTCGCCGCCCATTACGCCAGGATTCTTTTGAATTCCTGACCAAAAATTGGTTAAACTTTGGGCTAAAAATTGTATCGCTTGAGTCTTTTCCTCTGGACTTAAAGCCAGGAGTTGCGGTTGTAATTCTTTTAGTGTCATATTCGTAATTCGTACTAAATGGTAAAAAAATATGTTTTGTCACGATCAAACTATTCTAGCACTTTCTATATAGATTTTTTCAACATATTAGACCTCTTGCAAAAATAGGAACGGGCAAGATGCCCGTTCCACAAAAATATTTCTTTTCTGTGGAACGGGCATCTTGCCCGTTCCAAAATTTGATTAAAAAACCTTTTAAAAGATATATTTGGAAATGCAAGTTGTCTGGCTTGCATTTTCAAATATAGAGCTATGTAATTCATAATTTTTATTCAAACAATATAAAAACGTGCCACTTTTCAAATAACAATCTAAATCAACACATTCATTCAACAGGCTTTACATCGTGAAACCGAGTATAATCTACCACCCGCCCACCATCCGGCATTCTCAGAATAATATCTACAAACCGCATATTCCAGACAATTTCAGCAGCTACAAAAGAATGCCGCGCGTGAATAGTTTGCGAAACAGTGTCGTCAATTCCCGTTAGCGTAATCACAATTTCTGCTTGCTGCTCAATCAAATCTATCGCAGTAAGTTGGTACAAAGGACTATTCTCATCAATTGCGTGCATAACCGTCCAAGTTAATGCAAAAATAGGAGATTGACTCCGCATTAATTGCAAATCGTAAAAACGCCGCATATATTCTCCTTCCGGTGTTACCTCGTCGCGGATCAAAGTAGCTCTTTGCTGCGCTTCTAAAATTTGATTGAAGCGCTGATTTCCCGTGCGATACATGAGAGTAGGAACGCCATTAAAAGGAGCGATTACAGCTACGCGGCTGAAGATAACTCTAGCTGTTGGTCGGGAAAATCGCGAAAAAGCTAGTCCCGTCACCATTGCCACTCCCCACAAAGCATAAAACGCTTCGATCGCGACTATAGTATTAGCGTAATCCGTGCGCGGATACATGGCACCGTAGCCGATTGTTGCCATTGTTTGCACGCTGAAATAAAAGGCATCTTTGAAAGAACCGGGCCGTGCGTTAGCAATGCAATCTCCTCCCGCCAAGTAAGCTAAGGCAAATAAAGAATTCGTGAGTACATACGAGAGACAAATCAGAATGAAAAATTGCGGCCAAGAAAGAGTTAGCAGCCTGTGGTAGAGGTCGGCAAAATGCAGGCGAGGTACTCCCAACTTGACAATATTTAAGGTGAATTGTCCTTGTCGGCTGACTAAACGAGGCAGTGGCGGGCGGTTGCGGTGAATTTTCATTGCGATTTGTAACTGCGGCTGTGTCAAATTGTAACTATTACTTGGAGCCGGAAAACTTATCCTTTAGACTGATGTCTAATTCCAAAAATTAAGATAAAAGCGGAGTTTAGAAATGGTTGAGCTTAACTGGCATGACTATCTCGTTATAGTTTCTTTTGTGGCTTCTATTGCGGGTCTAGTCCTGCTGGGTGATAATCGCAACTCGCAGCCAACTGACGATTCCCTACGGGATAGCTTCGCCGCGCGCACTTTGAGCGAAGAAATCCTGATCAAGATGAGCTTTACTTACTGGATAGTGTACTGTATTTCTGTTTTTGGGCTGAAACTTCACTTACCAGAGGATAGCTGGTTGTTGCTCAGTTTGAAGCTAACTACTGTTCTTTCTTACTTGTTGACTGCTTCTAGCATCCTCAGCCTGCCGCTGCAACGCATGGCTGTTCGACAAATTGAAGATTAACAAAAGGTTTTTGTAGTGAGGACTTCAGTTCTTTCGAGCGCGGTGAAGAAGCACTAAGGTGATTTCTAAGAAAGAATTTACCGATTAGGAGGACGAACAGCAGTTCTCCCCTACGATGGAATGATGTTCTGTGGTAATTTTCATTCTGGAAATCACCTTAGTAACTTGTTCTTGTCCAATACTTATAAATTTTCCCGCCCACTTAACTTATTTCTCAAAAAAACTACGGAGTTAAAGACCCATGTTATCAAGCCGATGGACCCGCAACACTCTAGACTTGTATCGTGAAATCGGCGATCCGCCAGCCGATTCCGTCATTGAAAAAATCTTTGGGCTCAATCAGGTGGACGCTGTAAATAAACTTCTAAAAGACATTCAAAAGAACGATGATCTGGTGGCAGTCGAAATGCCTGACGAGCTTGAAGATTTCCTCAATACCACAGATGACTGGCCTTCATGGGCGGATCGGGAGCAGATCCGACTCGGACAGCAACTGTTTTCGCGTTATGGTATGCAAATGACGATGGCGTTGTTTTGCTGGTCGTTGCCTTCATGCTACTCCGGCGCCAAGGGAGCGCAGGTACTGAGTTTCACGCACCGGATCACCAAAAGGATACATCAACGCCTCATGGAAACCGCGCAGTTTCTCCTCGATGTTATGGCCGAGGGTGGGTTGGAGCCAAATGGTCGTGGGGTACGCACGGCTCAAAAGATCCGTCTGCTGCACACCACAATTCGCTACCACATGAGGCAATATCCCCGCTGGCGTGCTGAGTACGGTGTTCCCATCAACCAGGAAGACTTGGTTTGTACGATGCTATCCTTTGCACTGTTGCCCCAAGTCTTGACCAAGCTGGGATTGGACTTTACCACGGAGGAAGAAGCCGCGTTCTTTCACTGTTGGCGTGTCATTGGCAGCATAATGGGAATTCAGGAGGACCTGCTACCGGGCAATGTCGAGGATGGCAAAGCATTGTGGGATGCGATACTAGCCCATCATATAGCTCCGTCAGATGCCGGGCGAGAACTGACTGCTGCGCTGGTTGATTATATGAAGGAGCGCGTTCCCGGCAAGATGTTCGATGGTATCGTTCCCGTGCTCATCCGCGAGTTCTGCGACGAACGGGTGGTTGAAGCGGTTGGTATCGAACGCGCCGATTGGACTCGGCACTTTTTACGTCCACTGCGCTGGATTTTAGGAGTCAACGACGAGATGCAGGATCGCTCGAAGCTGGCGGCAGGGCTCAGCGGCGCATTCTCACGCAGGCTGATTGAGGGACTGCATTACCTCGAGCGGGAAGGACAAAAGACGGAATTCACGATTCCCAAGAGCTTGCAGGATAACTGGGGGCTGAACCTCCGTGAGAGATAGGTGATTTCCAGAATAAAAATTACCACACACCATCATTCCATCGTAGGGAAGAACTGCTGTTCGTCCTCCTAATCGGTAAATTCTTTGGCGTTGCTTAATCAGGGTATGAAACAAATAATTTTAAAATCCAGAAGCTTTGTGGACGCTGGTTTTTATGAATTGCATATTTAGCCTTTCATACCGTAAATCAGCAACGCCAATTCTGTCTTAGAAATCACCTAAAGTCCTGCCTGCAAAGCTATTTAAGTTATATTACCGGGCAATAAGCTCACAGCTAGCTGTGAGCTTGTTTAATGGTTTATTATCTGAGGGATGCAGATTAACGCGCCCAAAATGGCTAGGGTCGATCGCACTCGTAATTGAAATTACCATTCTGTTCCCGCCTTCCTTTGGCTGCGAAAATCTCAATCAATATCCGTTGGCGAAGCGGACTCGTTAGCGCATAGTATGAGGTGGAGTTTGTGAGCAGCCTACACTGTATGCGATAGCAGAGCGTGTAGGAGTATGTCACGAACTTAGTTTGTCAGGATTTAAAGCCTTTAGAGGTTTTCTTTTTATCCTGCGGTTTGGACTTTGACTTGTTGACTTCGCCTAAAGCTTCCTGAAATAAGTTGTTCAGGTGCAGCGGAACACTGGCAATTTCGGGGAGTTCGGGTTCTAAGGGTTTTTTAAACTCTTGCAGCAGGGAATCTAAATCGCGATCGATCTGAAAGTCTGTGCGTTCCAATACAGTTTGCAGGATTTGTTGTAATTTGGCTGGATTAACTTTCGCTAACCGCCGCCAAATCCAGGTATTAATTGCCGGATCTTCTAGATAGTTGCGAACCAGCTTTTCGTAACCGGGAATGGTGGAAAAGTCTTCGGCTGTCAGCATTTCCGTAAATTGAGCGTAGGTAGACAAAAAGCTTTGCCCCCAGCGCGGATGAGAAAGTGCTGTCACCTTTTCGGCTTTCTTGAAGCGATCGGGCAATTCGACTTTCGGCACTACCATTTTTGAACTAGCATTGCTGTCGAGCATTACCTCAACTGCTTTAGTATCGGCGCCTGCTGCTGCGATGGCGGCTGCTTTGATTTCTTCTGGATCGACTCCGGCATCTTCAACGAGATCCGCCAGAGATTTAGTTTCATCAACACCAATATCAGCTAGGCGTTTTTTAATGATTACTTCCTGAAATTCTGCCAACTGTTTATTCAGGTGATATCCCGATAACGTCACTTCATCGCTGCCAAAAAATTCGGTAAAATCGTCGTGATACTGTTCTACCGATTTCCAAGCTTGCTCTAACAGTTCCGGGGCGTCGCTGTACAGGTTATTTTTGTAATTTTGCTTGAAATTGCCGATCGCAACTGCCAACTTTGGCTTGCCCAATTTCCCCATCGGAATTGGAGGCCCAGAGAGTATCCACCAGTCATCGGTGAGAGGCGCAATCCGAGCCCGCAAGATTTCTCCTAACTTAAAGCGAGACATTTCTTGCAGAAAATTAGCGCTGTTAGGCTTAACAGTATAGTGCTTCGCCGTCAGCCAGTTTGTCACCTCGAAGCTGTCAGGGGAAATTTGAGTGATTTCAAATAAACCGGTGAAGCTTTTTTTGCCCCAACTTTTTAGCAAACTGATCTCGCCCTCGGTTAAATCTGGCTGACTTTCGACAAAAAGGTCGATCGGCATTTTGTCTCCGACTTTACCTTCAACTGTAAAACTGTCAATCACTTGATTTTGCTGAGCAATATCGTAGCGCTCGCCAACCGCTTTAGTTGCTGCAAAAGCTTCTAAAGCTACCGCCAACTCTCCCTCAGCATCCAGCACAAAGTCAATTAAATTTTGCTTGAGTGTCCAAGCTCTTTCCAACATTGCATCCACAAGTTATACCGATTTTGAATGAAAGGATTTAGATTAACAATTATCGGACTTGATGCAACCGATGCTTTCGGGTTCTGGCTGCGATTGCTAACGCGGATTGCGAACAATCACAGAAATATAGCCTTTCTTAGAAAGATCAGGTACGCTTCCGGGATATGGCATCGGGCATCGGGCATCGGGCATCGGGCATACCTCACCACGCTTGAGAACCGCTATATGCGATCGATGCCTGAGTCCTGAATTAGTTTAATTTTAAGGCTAATAGTCAACAAAAAATGCCAATCTCAAACTTTTTTGTTAATAAGTTTTTTGGCGATTCAAGCCGCCAAACCAGCCCTGGCAAAATCTTGCTTCCTGAAAAAAACGATTTCCACTCAGTTAAAAATACCCCTCTCAGATGTAGAGAGAGGTAAAAAATCCCCAAGAACTTCGCTCAACTTGCGTTGAAAATAGTGTCAGATATCAAGCACAGTCTTATTTTTGGGTCGGGCTAGAAGCCCACCCCACAAGAGTTCAAGAAATAGGATTGTTAAAATTAGATGCGCGTCAGCTTAGCGGCCGTCTTTGTCGATGTCGCCAGGAACAGCGCGTTCCACCCGATCCCAAGCGTCGCGCGTGGCGTGCTTGGCTTTTTCCCACTGTACGTTCGACTTACCGCGATTTGTTTCGTAGTCGCGCTGCAAATCGTCTTCGAGTTCGTTGAAGCTCTTACCAGTACCGTTATAGCGGCTGTAGCCCTCATAACCGGTGCGGTATGCAGGCTGATAGTCGTCGTAAGTTGCGCTCGTATCCGCGTAAGGACGGGAGCTGTAGTTGTTTTGCCAGTAAGCATCTTCTACCGTGGGGTCGATCGCCTCTGCGACACCTTTACCCGCCAAACCACCGCTAAACGCGCCCACAACAGCGCCCACAACTGCTCCAACAGGCCCGCCGATCGCACCGCCGATCGCAGCACCAGCAGCACCCGCACTCGCAGCACCGATACCAGTTCCCACTGGATGAGCCCCTTTTTCCCCGGACAGCGGGTCAATGTTAGCATCAGGTTGCTTCACCGTTTTTGTGTCATCGTTCATGATATTTTTTCCTTTTATCTAACTGCAAGTCTGCTTAAATTTATCTTTTTAGTTGCTACTTATTCATCTTCCTTAGGGATGAATCTGCTAGCTTAAAAAACCAGGAAAGGGGAAGGATAAAACTGTCTTGGACGAAAAAAATTAGTGGTTTAACACGCAATCAAACGACGTAAGGTGCGCCCAGCGCACCTACATAATAAGATTCAAGTGAGTTCCAATCTCTGCTCAACTGTGTCCTCAGCGAAGCTGAATATTTCGCAACTTGAGTTAGATAGAAAATTTCTAATTTATTCCTTGCCCGTAACCTTTTCGATCAGATTTTCAGCTTTTTGAACAATGCTTTCTTGCGGGTGTTCTGCCTTGTATTCCTTTAAACTTTCATCGTAAACCTTCTCGACCTTGGCAGGATTTTGAGCGGTGTTGACGATATCTTCGTAAGCTGCTTGGGGATTGAGATCCTCAAAACTTTCTGCGGGGTCAGTAATTTTAGCTTCCGGCTGCGCCTGACTGGTGTATTGACCTGCTGCATGAGCAGCCTGATTTGGTACTGCCACTATACCGGCCAGAGCAATGAAAGCCAGCATACAGACTAGCAAAATGCTTTGACTCAATGTTTGTCCCAGAGCTTTTAAAACCCGCTTCATATCAACGTCTCCTCGTATTTGGTCGCAAAAATTATCGTGTTTGTTGTCCCTTGCGGGCGATCGCGCATCAAGAACCTTGGTTGAACCGCAATTTTTGTCGCAGCTACCCTATCGCGATCGAGCGAACAGGGATATTTATCGTGCTACGAATTATAATAAGCCTCTAATTGCTATACAGACTTCTACCTGAAGATAGATTAGTAGTAGGGTGCGTCAACAGAGCGTTATTTTTTCCGGGAATCGAGTATCTATGAGCTGACGCACCCTACAGAATCGCACTGCTTTCATTACACCCATTCTTGATTAATCTTGAGGTGGCGACTCTGCATAGCTCGTTCAAATAGCTCCGTAGAAAGAGCTTGCTCTACCGACCAAACCCCCGGCTTTGTCAATTTGCCTTCTAAAATTAATTGAGCGATGCTGCCAGTACCGATGCCCGTAGCTGCGGCAGCATTTGAGTGTACCGCTGTCGATCGAACTTTAGCGGGTTTACCGTTTTTTAGGCCGGTTACTTGCGATCGCACAGCCACGCCCACACCGCTAAAATTATTGCTAACAGCAGTCATCCCGTAGCTGACATAGGACAAAAACTCAATCACAGACGGATTTTTCAGCCAGCTATCGGGCCAGTATTTGGCAACAAACCAAGTCAAGTGATTGTAAAGGTCGGGAAAAGTGCCGAATTTGGTAACAACTGTTTTCACTGGGAAAGTTTCGGGCAAAGTAATTGCTTCCGGCATATCGAACCAGTAAACGCCAGTTTTGCCGTAGGGTTGGGGAAATTCTATCGTTTCGCGATCGGTGTATGGCTTGATCTGCTGCATTTGGCCATCAATCAAAACCTCAAAAGGAGTTTGCAAACCTAAGAAAGTAGTCCGCATCACCGTCACACCAGCACCGCCCGAACCGCCGACAACGTAACTCAAATGGATGTGTTCTGCTGTATCTAATTGCTCGACATCTCGGCGCACCATGCTATTAGAAATTCCAGGGAAAATTCCCGTATTGATAATCGCAGTAATTCCAGCATTTTTAGCTGTTTCGCGCAATTCTAAAGCTCTGCGAGTAAAACTGCGGCTGTCGCTGACATCGGTATAATTAGCACCAGCCTCGATGCAAGTTTTCAATACGCTAGCGTCTCGGTAGTGAAATGGCCCGGCACAGTGCACGACGAGGTTAGAGGATGAAACAGCTTGCTGCAAAGCTGCACTATCTGCTAAATCTAAAGCTAAATAGCGCGATCGATCCGGCGGCAACTCTGGTGGAAGAGAGCCATTAGGGTCGCGTCCGGTAATAGTAATTTCTGCGTCGGTGTGGGTAACAAGGTCTTGAGCAACGCTGTTGCCAATTCGTCCCCGCCCGCCGACAATCAAAACTCGGTTTGTCATCGCTAAAAAATAGGGTAACGCTAATATAAGTTTCTCTATTTTCAGGCATAAATTCCATCTGCACAAAGGATGAATTTGTAAGAAATTAGGAGAATGTGGCGCTCGACCTCAGCGATTATTCCCTGCCGCCAGTCGAACAAATCCTGAGATTTCTGATGTTGATGGTTCAACAAGGTTAGCGCAGTGAGTTTTCAAAGAGTAGGAACTTGCCCGTTATGTTACAATGGAAATTAGTCTATCATACTAGGTTAGAGGATTTATTGAGGGGCGATCGGCAGTTTGTCTTAATATTATTTTCAAGATTTAAAAATATGGCACAAAAGAAACATGACTTCTGAAGGCAACGTCGCCGACACAGGCATTTTAAAAGAAGCTCAGCAACTTATGCAAGATGGGTCAGCAGCATCAATAGGTGAAGCGCTGAAAATACTTATGAAAAATGCTGAGTGTAATGATGACACTGTAAAGATTCACAAAATAAAAGCAACTCAAAAAGCTAAGAAAAAGCGTCGCAGTCGTCACAGATAAAAAGATTAAATTACAGCAGGTAATAATTATGAATAAGCAAAGTATTGAACTGCTTTTGGATGATTGCGATTCAGACCAACCGAATCGGCAAACCGGGGCAATTCTGGATCTGGTTGATGCAGAAGTTTATGAGGCTGCACCGAAAATAGTGAGGTTGCTGAAGTCACCAGATGCAGTTATTCGATTCACCGCAGCCGAAGCATTGGGTTATCTGGGTTCAGAGGAAGTAGAGACAGTTGGCCCTGCATTAATGAACTTGCTGGACGATCCAGAAGACATTGTGAGGTCTGAAGCAGTTGAGGCGCTGGGTGAACTTGATTATATTCCTGCGATCGCACCAATAGAGCATATCTTAAGAAATGACCCTTCGGCACTGGTTCGCGCATCAGCAGCAGAAACTCTGGGGTATTTAGGAGAACCTAAATCAATCAAAATTCTCGATATTTCACTGCTCGATCGTAATGAGGATGAAGCTGTTAGATGTTATGCTGCTAATGCTATTGGAATTTTAGGTACGTCGCAGCTATTGCCCAAATTGGAAAAGTATCTAAACTCGGAACTTCCTTTATCAGTAAAAGCTGAATTGCTGGGTGCAAGGTACTGGTTGGGTGCGAAAGAAGATATCGCTAAGTTAGTTGATTTGTTGGATCAGGCTGATGAAGATTTTGCTCAGCACATTTTGACTATTTTAACAGATTTGAAGGAACGTGAACCAACGCCAAATATTGCCCAAGATGCCCCTGAGTTAGATAAAGTATTGAGTGCGATCGCCCTTCGTTTTCTCTTGATGCGTCATCATGCAGAATCAATACTAGAAGACTGAATAAATTAACGCAAATAAACGCAGATGTGATTCATCTGCGTTCATCTGCATTCATCTGCGGTTAAAAATCTTACTTCTCATTACTCCGAAATACCGACTTAGCCGTCGATTTCAAAGAATTAGCCGCATCCGCCAAAGTTTGCGCGATCGGCTGCTGCGAGTGCATAAACACGCGAGCCGTATTGCGTCCGGGCATCCCCGAAATCGAGCCGCCTGGGTGCGTGCCCGCACCGGTGAGGAACAAACCGTCGATCGGCGTTTTGTAATTGGCCAACTCCGGTAAAGGACGGAAAAATATCATCTGATCCAGCGTCATGTCAACGTGGTAATAATTCCCCTTCAGCGCCCCCAAACGCTCTCCCAATTCGGCCGGACTTTCCACCCGGCGGCCGATAATTGAATTCTTGATATTCGGCGCGTATTCTGCTAATTTGTCAATGCAGCGATCGGCAACTTTGTTTTTCAGCTCGTCCGTCCAACCTGTACCGTGCTGGCCGGTTCCCTCAGCATTTTCGATCTGGTAAGGAGCAAAAAATTCAATCCAAGCCGTATGGTGTCCGGGAGGAGCCATTGACGGGTCTCTTACCGTCGGAAACACGACATACATCGACGGATCGGAATCGGGGATTTTGCCGATCGCAGGTTCGGTGTGGGCAATTTCAACGTGTTTCACCGAATCAGCAATTAAAACAGAACCCATTAAATATTCATCGCGATGGTTCCAGCGATCGAACTTAGGCATTTCATTGAGAGCTAAATCTATTTTCAGAATTGTCTCGTTGTTATTAACAATTTTGCGCTCCAATCTTTCCCGCAAATTCGGGTCAGCAGCATCAACATCGCTGTCATCCATTAAATGCAGAAACAAACGCTTCGCATCAATATTAGAAATGATGCCTTTGGTAGCTCGATATTCTGTGCCGCCTGCAACTCGAACACCGACAGCGCGGCCGTTATCAACTAATATTTTCTCAACGTTCTGGTCGGTAAGTATAACACCCGCATAGGTTTTGACTAAATTGACCAGCGCTTGCACCAATGCACCAGTTCCCCCGCGAGGCCTCGCCATGCCGGGATTGTGGCGCATTGCCATCATAATTGCACCGATCGCAATGGTTTTTTGCGAAGGAGGCGCGCCCAATTCTGAAGCGAGTCTCGCTAAGGGTGCTTTCAGAAATTCCTCATCAAACCACTCGTTGAGAATGTCTTCAGCGCTGGTAATCATCGTGCGAATAAAGTCCAGCGTTTTGTCGGGGGAACCGATGACTGAAAATAAGTCTTTGAGTTTACCAATATCGTAGTTACCGGCAATATCTATAATAGATTTTGGCGGCGCGTTGAACATCGGCATCATTGCACTTAAAGCGCGCTGCCAAAAGTCTGTATATTCGGCATATTTTTTAGCGTCGCGCTCATTGTAGCGGGCAATTTCTGCACAAGTTTTTTCGACGGAAGTGTGCGCCAAGAAATATTTGCCGTCTGGATGCGGACAAAAAACGACTGGATCGCAGTAAAGATATTCTAAGCCGTATTTTTCCAGTTCTAATTCTTCTACGACTGGCCCTAAATGGATAAATTCGTGGTCGATCGCGCACAAATTGAATTTAAAATCGGGTAACTCGGGAATCGCTGCTTCTGTAGTCGCCGCGCCGCCGGGAACCGAACGTTTTTCTAACAACAAAACGGTATATCCGGCTTTGAGGAGATAAGACGCACAGACAAGCCCGTTGTGACCTGCTCCTATGATAATCACGTCATACGTTTGCATAGATGAAGCTCTGGGATAGGATGTTTTGCTCATTTTACAAATGTTAACAACTTTGCGGGATCTATCAATAGAAATAGATTCATCTGAAGAGATTAGTTTGAGCATCTTACAAAAGATGGAGTTCTTACCAAGTGTTGCTGTGCGATCGCCTTTATTTATTATTGAATTTGCCGAGCGATCATTATTGCCAATTCGCCCCCGCATTATATCACAATAAAGCTGTTAGGTAAAGATTTTTTAACGGATTTAATTGACAGAGGGAAGTTCGGCAACGGCTTTTTTAACGGATTTAACGGATGTAATTGATGACCAATTCTCCATTAGCTATTCTCCGTTACTAATTCGCCATTGCCGATTCCCAATTAGTACAATGAGAAATATTACTTCAGTTCATTAAGTGCCGCCTCGGCTTTTTGTGCACCATCATTGTTGCCTTGCTGGCGGTAAGTGTCGAGGGCTTGTTGGAAAGCTTGAATTGCTTCGGATGTGCGATCGCGCGCTTTGAATGCTTTACCCATATTATAATAAGCTTCTGCCCGGTCTGGATCGAGTTGGATCACTCGCCTAAAAGTGATAATCGCTCCTAAAAAATCTTGTTTTTCTAGTTGAATTTCTCCGATCGCAGCGTGGGCTGCCACTAAATTCGGGCGCACGTCAATCGCTCGCTTATAAGCTACCAGTGCTCCGTCTAAGTCGTTTTGAACCCGGAGAAGTTCGCCAATTTCTAACTGCACTTCGGGGTTCCGTGGCTCTAATTTGGCAGCTTCTTCAAACGCTGCTACCCCTTCGGAAGTGTTGCCACTGCGCAGCAAAGCACTACCTAATTTTAACTGGACGCTGGCTTGTTTGGGAGCGAGTTTAGCTGCTTGTTCGAGCACGGTGACAGCACTGGCAAAGTTTCCCTGCTGGATCAATACTAAACCCATTGAAGAATAAGCTTGCCAACTTTTCGGATCGAGGGCGATCGCCTCTTGGTATGCTTTAAATGCACCGACGTAATCTTTTTGCTGAAACAGTACCACTCCGAGACCAATGCGGGCATTGACATTTTTGCGATCGAGCGCAGCGGCCTGACGGTAAGCGGAGGCTGCTGCGGGATAGTTTTGCAGATTCGCCATAGCATATCCTAATGCGTATTGGAAGTCAGCATTTTTGGGCTCCAGACCGATCGCCTGTTGGTAAAATTCTACTGAGGCCTGATAGTTGCCCTGACGTGCTTCTAAATAGGCAATACCGGAAAAAATGCGCGGGTTTTCGGCATCTAAACGGGCTGCTTGCTGATAAATGGCGATCGCCTGACTGTAATCTCCTGAATTTACCAACTCCCGCCCTTGTCGCAGCAGAGCATCTAAATTTGGATTATTTTGAGCTTTAACTTGAACTGGTGTTTCTGCTGAGAGCGCTATCTGCGGGGCTGCGACAGCGAATCCTGCTATCAACAGCGTACTGAATACCAAGAGACTTTGTTTGTACACGGCCATTTGTTTCAAAGAGTGTGTGGAATAAAAGAGCGGATTGCTGTCAAGTTGCGATCGCTGAAAGCTTAGGGTTTACCAGGAATCTTTGAGCAGCCAGATGTAGTAAATCTACAGAACAAGACCAACTCAAAATTTTCGCACTTGAGGCCAACTGATGATTGTAACAACAACTGATATCATTCAAGGAGCAGAAATTCAATCTTACCTAGGAATTGTAACTGCTGAGGTGGTCTACGGCACCAACGCCCTGCGAGATTTCTTCGCGGGCATTCGCGACATCATCGGCGGGCGCACCGGCAGTTATGAGGAAGTGTTTCTCAAAGGACAGCGAGATGCCCTCGCGGAACTGGAAAAACGGGCTCAGCGCCTGGGTGCTAATGCTGTAATCGGGGTGGAAGTTGACACCGGCACGATTAATGTAGACTCTTCTGGCGCTTTGCTGTTGATTACTGCCGTTGGGACTGCTGTCAGATTGCGGTAAGCTGACTTTCCTCTATACATCCGCGAAGTTTTTTAACTGGATAAAATAGTTATTGGTCATTAGTCATTAGTCATAAGTTATTAGTCAGCAGTCATTAGCTAATAGCTATGGACTCAGGGCTAATGACTTTTTTGTTTCTTTCTTCAGACATAGATACTGGTTATTTCCCCAGGCAGATATAGTTTTTATCAATCTCAGCCACAATCAATGCTTAGATGAAAGATTGTTAAAAATAGAACCAACAGTCAAAGGAAAGGAAAAGCTATGACATACGTAAATAGACCTGTAGACAACGTTAGTACCGAACCTGTGGTCGTAAATTCAGTGATGGAATACCACGATCGAGTACGTTGGGGCCCGATATTTTCAGGTTTGGTAATTGCGATCGCCACACAATTGGTTTTAAGTGCATTGGGCGCTGCGATCGGCTTAAGCAACATCGCTAATTCAGGAGCACCGCGCACTATTGCCGGCAGCGTGGGTACTGGGGTAGGAATTTGGTCAATTATCAGTTTGCTAATTAGCTTAGGCGTTGGCGGCTGGGTAACAGCTCGCGCTTGCGGCCCGATGAACCGCAGCACGGCACTTTTGAACGGAGCAATTTTGTGGGCAACTACCTTAACAATTGGCTCTTGGCTGTTAGCAAACGGCGTAGCGGGTACTTTTGGCATAGTAGCTGCGAATGCGGGAGAAGTGATTAATCAAGCCCAGCAAGGCGTGGTAAATCTGCCGAACCAAGCGCCTAACGTATCTGCTCAAGATACTCGCAATATTGCGGAAAATGCTGCCAAAGCTGGCTGGTCATTTTTGTTCGGTTCCCTATTGGGTTTGGTTGCTTCGATGGCAGGAGCATCTGCCGGCGCGCGCACTCCCCGGAATTACTCGTAAAAATTTGTCAAACATGGAAAGTTCATGTTCATAAAGCACTTTTTCAAGGTGCTTTTTTATTGTTTTAATTCATGTATTCTTCAGTCCGTGCCGGCGGACTTCGTTTGTGTAGTAGCGGTTTCAACCGCCGAGTTTTATTTGTCTAATGCGCTTTTTGCTGAGTCTAGATCCCCCTAAATTCCCCTTAAGAAGGGGGACTTTGATATCTTCCGGTTCCCCCCTTCTTAACTACCGTGTACACACATCTCTGTGTAAAACCAAAATCCTCGGAGATCCCCCTAAATCCCCCTTAAAAAGGGGGACTTTGATATCTTCCGGTTCCCCCCTTCTTAAGGGGGGTTAGGGGGGATCTGGCCTAGTCGCCAAACAGTAAATCGATAGTACATTTGACGTTAAGTTGACACCCCTTTGTACTCCGCACGCACCCTACAAATTAAGCAGTGAAGTATTTCGCCGCTGGGTGATAGGTGATAATTGCCGTAGTAGATTGTTCTGGATAAAGCTGTTCGCTTTCATCCATATGCAAGTTTATACGATCGCACTTTAGCAAATCCAATTGCTTGTACTGATCCGCCATATTCGGACAAGCAGGATAGCCGAAACTGTAGCGCGAACCCCGATATCGCTGCGCTAGCATATCCCGAATATTGTCCGGTTCCTCGCTACCAAAGCCCAATTCCCGGCGAATCCGCGCGTGAGTCCATTCTGCTACCGCTTCGGCAGTCTGTACCGCCAATCCGTGGAAGTAGAGATAATCAGTATATTGATTGTTAGCAAATAGCTTTTGCGCGTACTCCGTAGCAACTTCTCCCACCGTCGCCACTTGCATCGGAAATACATCGATTTTACCCGATTCCTTCGGCGCGAAAAAGTCGGCAATGCACAGCCGGCGCGCCGATTTTTGGCGGGGAAATGTCAATGTCGCAGCGGGTGTCGATAAATCTTGCCCGTTACTCATAATTTCCGGATCGTACAGATGCAAGGAATTATCCTCAGCTTGACACGGAAAATATCCGTAAATTGCTTGCGGATGCAGTAACTTTTCAGTGATAATTTTGTGTTTCCATTCTTCCAAAATTGGATAAACTTTCTCAGCCAAGAAAGCATCGTATTCTTCCCGCGATTGGTCTTTTGGCTTGCGGAATTGCCACTGTCCCGCAACTAATGCTTGCAAATCTAAGTGCCAGAAAAGCTCTTCAAAGGGAATTTCTTCTGGCGACAATAGCTTTGTACCCCAAAAAGGAGGATTCGGGCGATCGATATTTGCGTCAACTGCTTCGGAACGCCTGGTATCAATCACCACCGCAATGTCTGGTTTTTTGACATCTTCTACAGCCGTTTCTGCCGAAATTTTAGCGGTTTTCACTGTCTTACTTTCTTGCCCTACTTCATCTAAAAATCCTTGCAAATCTTCCCAGTTACCAGCAGATTTGGCTGGCATCAGTTTCTCCATAAAGTGCAAGTCAGAAAACGCATCTTTGCCGTATATAACTTTACCTTTGTAGGTATTTTGACAGTCTTCATGCACAAACTTGGGAGTCAAAGCTGCACCGCCCAAGATTACAGGAACGGTAATTCCTTTCTCGTTAAAGGCTGCCAAATTTTCCTTCATGAATGCGGTGGATTTCACCAGCAAACCGCTCATCGCAATACAATCGGCTTTGTGCTTTTCGTAGGCTTCGATGATGTTATCAACTGACTGTTTGATTCCCAAGTTGATCACTCGGTAGCCGTTGTTTGATAGGATAATATCAACCAAGTTTTTGCCGATGTCGTGAACGTCGCCTTTAACAGTCGCAATCAGGAATGTGCCTTTGGCATTGTCGCCGGATTCCGACTTTTCCATGTACGGTTCTAAATAAGCAACGGCCGCTTTCATGGTTTCTGCTGACTGCAATACAAACGGTAGCTGCATTTGTCCAGAACCGAACAATTCTCCTACTACTTTCATCCCGTCTAGCAAGAAGGTATTGATAATTTGCAGGGGCGGATAGGTTTCTAATGCTTTGGCGAGTTGGATGTCGAGCCCAATTCTTTCGCCGTCGATGATGTGCTGCTTGAGGCGTTCTTCGACCGGGAGGTTTGCGTCTTCTGTCCGATCGCGCTTGGTGGTTTTGCCAGCAAACACCGTTGTTAAGTCGCCCAAGGGGTCATAAATGCAAATTTCGCCGTCAAACTCCCGTTCGTCGTAAATCAGTTTACGGCAGATTTCCTGGTGTTTGGGGTCGATTTTGGCGATCGGCAAAATCTTATTAGCGCTGATAATAGCCGAATCCATCCCCGCCTGCATCGCTTCGTGCAAAAACATGGAATTCAAAACTTGCCGCGCCGCCGGATTCAAACCGAAGGAAATATTAGAAACTCCCAAAATTACGTGACATCCTGGCAATTCTTGGCGAATGCGGCGGATCGAATCGATGGTAGCTTTGCCGTTTTTTCGGTCTTCTTCAATCCCCGTGGAAATGGGCAAAGCTAAGGGGTCAAAAAATATTTCGTGGGCACTAATTCCGTAGGCGACGGCGGCGTTATAGGCGCGTTGGGCGATCGCAAATTTTTGGTCGGCAGTTCTAGCCATCCCATCTTCATCAATTGTCCCGATTACTATCCCCGCCCCGTATTTTTTTGCCAACTCCAAAACTTGATAAAAACGCGGTTCTCCATCTTCATAGTTAGTGGAATTAAGCAAACATTTGCCACCCGCAACTTTCAAGCCAGCTTCCATTTTTTCCCACTCGGTGGAATCCAACATTAAAGGCAGAGTTGCATTAGTCACAACGCGGGAAACTAATTGTTTCATGTCGCGCACGCCGTCGCGCCCGACATAATCAACGTTGACATCAAGAATGTGCGCGCCTTCTCGCACTTGTTCCCTAGCCATTGCTACTAAACCGTCCCAATCTTCGGCATTCAGCAAATCGCGGCATTTTTTGGAACCGCTGGCGTTGAGTTTTTCGCCGACAATTAAGAAAGAATTTTCTTGTTCGTAGGGTTGGGCGCTATAAATTGAAGCGGCGGCCGGTTCCCAAGAAAATTCGCGGATTTTTGGTGTGAGAGTTTCGCCAATTTCTGATAGTTGTTGGATGTGATCGTAGCGGGTTCCGCAGCAGCCGCCGATGACTTGCACGCCTAAGTCTTCGACAAAGCGCATCAAGGCCATTTTTAATTCTATTGGCGTTAGTTTGTAGTGCGCGTGGCCGCCGATGTTTTCGGGTAAACCGGCGTTGGGAATGCAGGAAACTACGAAGGGCGAATGTTCGGAAAGGTATTTGACGTGTTCCGCCATGCGATCGGGCCCGGTGGCGCAGTTTAAGCCTAAAATATCTATGGGATAGGGCTGCAAAATAGCTAAAGCGGCGCTGATGTCGGAACCGACTAACATTGTGCCGGTGGCTTCCATTGTGATTGATACCATTAATGGAATCCGCGCACCTTTTTTCTTAAATACTTCTTCAATGGCATTTAATGCTGATTTAATTTGCAGCACATCTTGACAAGTTTCGACCAGAAATAAGTCAACGCCACCGTCATAAAGTCCTTCTGCTTGTTCGGCAAAAGCGGCGGTGAGTGTGTCAAAATCGATGTGTCCTAATGTTGGCAATTTGGTGCCTGGGCCGATCGATCCTGCAACAAATCTCGGCTTTTCTGGCGTGTCAAATTCGGCGGCGATTCCCTTGGCGAGTTCTGCGGCTGTTTTGTTGAGATAATAGGCTTTGTCTGCTAAATCGTACTCGGCGAGCACGATGGAAGCAGCGCCGAAGGTGTCTGTTTCGATGACATCAGCGCCTGCTTCGAGGAATCCTCTGTGCACGATGGCGACGGCTTCCGGTTTGGTGTGCACGAGATATTCGTTACAGCCTTCGTATTCTTTGCCGCCGAAGTCTTCTGCGGTGAGGTTTTGGACTTGCAGGTTGGTTCCCATTGCGCCGTCGAAGACGATGATGGGGCGCGAGGGGTGGTGGAGTCGATCGAGAAATCTGCTATTCATCGGCGGTAAAAAGACGTAGGTTATATATTTACAATTTTATCCATTGTGCAATATTCTCAACAGTTATGTGAATCTTGGGGAACGGCTGATGACTGAAGGATTTAATGCTGCTGACAATAGTTCGATCGCACCTATGATTTTACCGATCGCCCTGGAGAATTGTCAAAATTCTGCTGTGGGCGCGGCTGTAGGGGCTAAACTGGCGATCGACTCCGAGGGGTTTTTCCGTTTAACTGTTGAGGATTTTGCCGAAAATGCGATCGCGATCATTAAACGAGTGATGCAAAAGGGCGATCGGATTATCTTACAGCAAGCAGGAAAAGATCTAGCTGCGATCGTTCCCGAAACAGAATTTCACAAGATAGATTATCTCATGCAAGATCTCAAACCCTCACAATTCTTTCCTGACGAAGAAGCATATTATGAAGATGATGGAGCAATCCATTGCATTTACCCGGACGAACTTGTAGAAGACCTTGATAATATCTTAGCAGATGTCAAGGAATTTGACGAATTATTTGGTTTGCTGCCCACTGAGGAAATGGGAGAGAATATTGATATTTTCATATCTGTAGCTATTCTCATGTCTATCGATCGATTTTGGGTGCCGGACTACCTGATGGCTGAGAAAGCCCGATTGAAAATGCTATCATAATACTATTCGTAGGGTGTGTCGCCATAGAAAACACGTCGCATCAGATCGACAATTTAATAGCGACGCACCTGACAAAATAGTAAACAACACTTCTTTTTTTCCTAACACGGTTGTCTATAAAATCTATAAGTTTGTTCGCCTTTAATCGCAAAACCAATGAGGAATCGCAAGATGAACGCGCCAACAATAACTCCGTCTCCTCCCGTACAAGAGCAAATTATCCACGAGTCAAAAGTTGTTTTAAAAGGCGTTAGCTGGCAAACTTTTCAGGCGTTGCTGGCTGATGTCGGAGACGATCGCGCGTGGAGAATTGCCTATGACAATGGAGTATTAGAAATCAGAATGCCGTACCAAGAACACGAACAACCTATAATCATGCTAGCGTACTTCGTGAACGCCATAGCAGACGAGTTAGAAATTGAGGCAATGCAGCTTGGCGCGCTGTTACTGGAAAGGGAAGAGTTGAAAAGTGCGATCGAACCAGATACCTGTTTCTACATCCAGAATGAAGCTTTAGTCAGAAGTAGAGATATTGACTTGGAAACCGATCCACCCCCGGATTTGGCTGTAGAGTCGGATTACACCAATTCTTCTCTCAACAAATTCGCAATTTATGCCGCTTTGGGCGTTCCAGAAATTTGGAGATATCGCCGCCAAACTCTAGAAGTTTATCAACTTGTAGATGGCAAATACGAGACTGTTGCTCAAAGTGTAGTTTTTCCATTTTTGCCGATCGCAGAAATACCCGAATTTATCGAACAAAGCAGGGCGATCGGACAAAGATCAGCCGTGCGTCTATTTCGGACAAGAATTAGAGAAATTTTACAACATCGCGACGCATAAAAGATTATTTTCCTCTTGTAGGGCGATGCACACCGCACCTTGCCGCGATCTAAATAAAAAATCTCATTATTTCTTTCTCATCCTTCTCTGTGAAGCTTTTTTGGGCACTCGCTGAATCTCAGTTTCGCCTCCTTGAAATTCCACTTTTGCAGGATATTCTTCTACTGCTTCTAAGATTTCCAAATCAACAAGATCAACATCGCCGCCGCTGATTGCTTCCTCTTGCTCAATCTCCTCTAAATCCTGCTGATTTTCAATTAACTGCACTCCTAACCCAGAATCTTGAATCGGCAATTCATCGATTTCTTGACTAATCTCAGCTTCTCCAATCCCATCCTCAATTCCCGCCACCACTAAATCTTCCTCAATTTCTTGATTAATTTCTGTTTCTCTGATTTCCTTCTCTACTAACTGCATTGCTAACTGCTGATTTTCCCTTGACAACTGCTCAATCTGACTCCCTTGAATTCTAATCTGTTCATTAAGAACGCGAATTTCTCGGTTTTGCTGCTGAATCATTTCTTCACCATCAGCAATCGTGCGATTTCTCTCTAATATCACCTCATTTCTAGTTTCTAATTCCAAAGCGCTCATTGCCGCTTTAACCACATTATAAAAATGCGGCTTAGAAACATCAACTTGTTTAGCATTATGGCGACTTTTTCCCAAAAGCCCAATCTTTTCACCTTGCTTAACAGCCAACACAAAACCTTGATAATTTTTGATTTTTAATTCTTTGACAAAATCTACTTGAACTAAACTGCAAATATATTTGTGACAATCATAATAAAATTCTGCTTTCATAAAAAAGCACCCCTTTCTGCTACAGTCCCGCAGAATTATACCACGAACAACGTTAAAACTCGAACAAAATCTCTAAACCTATGGTGCGCGCCGATCGCCCTACCTACTTTCAAATGTATGAAATGTCAAGAATTGCTGCTCAAATTAATCAAAAATCAAGAATCGATCGCCATTTCAATCAAAACGCCAGCTAACATTAATAAATAATATCTTCCTCCAACTCGATCACACCCGCAATCAACTTCCAACAAGGGTCATCCCCTTCCCAACCATCAGGCCGCCAAGGCATACTTAAACTGACTGTTATCAAACAAGCTTTTTCCGGGCGATAGCCCAAATCCAACCTTCTAGTAAACACCGGATCAGTAATTGTTGCCGTTAATTTTTGATTGTATGCCGTAACAACAGATCCTTCCCATTTATTCCCACCTTCAAATCTTTGGCTGACCATTTTTACGGTAAATTTAACTGCTTTTATTAATTGTAAACTTTGGCGGTTTTCCCTTGGCAAAGACTGCATATAATTCACCGTCACAAATCGCAAATCATTATGCAAAATGTATGCCTGATCACGGAAATATTTCAGCAAAGACGCTGACGAAATCTTCCCAACGTGCTGCCATTTTCCCGGCAAAATAGACAGATTTTCGCACTCGAAACCAAAGTCCGGCCCCGTTTTTGCCAAAGGAATGTCTATCACATCTAATAATGCCGGTTCCAGTCTATTTATCTGCCGTATTTCTTTAGGAATTTGGCCGTCTGGTAAGTCGGAAATTGGACGTACCCAGTTACCATTAACTTCATTAATTCCAGCGATGCACCTGTCGCCGTGTTTCCAAGAATTAGCAAGGCAAATTATCCGAGTCATGAGATGTTAGATGTTAGATTTTAGATTGATTCCTCTATGTATGGCGCACACTGCGCACCAGCTATGCAATTCAAAGATGACTAATCTTGACATTTTGCCACTTATTGCTGAGATATTCAGCAACTAAACGGCGGTGACAGTTGTGAGGTTTTGGTTCGCTACAAAGCAGACACGCACAGTCTAGAAGATCCTGCGAAATTTTTTGCTCAATTTGTCGATCGCGAATCAACTGCAAAAACTGCTGTTCATAAACATCCCAATCTCCCTTTTTCTTTTTATAATCATCCAAAATCTCTTGAGTCGGGGCTAAATCCAGAATATGCACATACTCAATATTGCCAATTGTCCGCAAAAAATACTCTAAATCTTTCCGCTTAGCAAAACCCGCCAACTGCGACACATTATTCAGCCGCGTATCTATCACCCTGCGGACTCCCGCTTTCATCAAAGTATCAAAAAACTGCTCAGCACTTTTTTGAGTAAAACCAATGGTAAATAAATTAATTGCTTTCTTTTGTGACATAAGCGATTGCTAATCCGTGACGATAATAAGCTGTTTCCAAATCAACTATTTCATCTTTAATTTGAGGCTCTAATTCAAACAAACTTAACTGAATTGGCTCATTATTTTTTTTACCTTTGTTAAAATTTTTCAAAAGTCTGGCTTCTAAATCCTGGTGCGATTCTAAATTGCCATCGGACAGAATATGATTAATCTGCAAATTAAATTCTTTGACTTTGTGGCACACTAAAATAGTGCGGTGACAAGTAATCGGGTCTTTTTCCGCACACATTAAACTGATTTTATAACTGGCTGCGCCTTTGAGCAAGCGCTGAATTCCGGCAGAAAATAGAGGAGTGGCTGCTATGCGATCGTACAAAGCTTTACCGCTAGTATCGTAACAGCTTAAATCTTCTGGTCTCGCGCCCAACTCTTGTCCCAAAAAAACATATTGAATCCCAGCAGCAGACAAGGAATCTGTAATTTCGGATTTATTGAAATGAGGTAAATAGCGGCTGAAAGGATGCGATCGCACGTCCGCAACCGCTGTAATTCCGTGTTGTTGCAGTAGCAAAATAAACGCTTCAATACTCAGATTGGAGTGCCCGATCGTAAATAATTCCATTGCTTTGACCTTACTATTCAGTCTTTGCTTTGCAGACGAGAGTTTGTGCAGCCCTATGGTTTCAAGCTGTGGTTTTTTTCACCAACTTTTGAATCAAAAGTTGCAAAGCTAGCAGCATCAGACCCACAGACGCAAAAGCAAAAACACCTCCACCCAAAGCGACAATTCCCATGACTAAAGTTCGCACAGCCGCCGCAATATTAATCACAGTCACATTGTCTGAATGAATCGGCTTGTTAGCAAAAGTTTGGGCTACCGACAAAGTTAGGGCGTACAAAGCCACCGCAAATCCGCCCGCCATTAGCGAACCAGTCACGCACCGCAAAACCGTCGGCGGCGAAGCAGATGCGGGTGTTTTATCCCCAGCCGAACTTAGAGATTGAGAAGTAGAACTTGGATTAGTTAAATCAGTCATTGCAATTTGAGATGTTAGATTTTAGATTTTAGATCTCGGCTTAATTCACCAAGAATAAAATCCGTGTTTCATGTCATTTTATCAGTTCTGCGAGCTCAATAGACTCTGCGCAAAGTTAGATTGAACTCGACCGATCGCACAATCTGCCAGTTACACCGTGGGAATCGGCGCTTTTACATCATTTTCCTCAGAAAAAATCCGAATCCCAGTATTGCTAAACTTTGCCACCCAAAAATCCAAATCTGGAGAGGCGATCGCAGTTTTCACCCGTTCCAGAACCTGCTGAGCCTGCTCTTGAGACTCACAGAGTGCAAACACCGTCGGCCCGGAACCCGACATCATCGCGCCCAAAACCCCCGCCGACTCAAATGCTTCTCGCAATTGCAACACCTGCGGATACACGGGTAAAGCAACTTTTTCTAAATCGTTGTGCAATAATTTACCAATTTTTGATCGATCTTTTTGGGCGATCGCCCCCACCATCGGCCCCGAATGCAGCCGTTCCCGACGACACTCCAAATCCTCCGACGCACAATAGGAACTACTGAACTGCTGGCGATAAGTTTGATACGACCATGCCGTAGAAATACTGAGATTGCGGAACTTCGCCAGCACCACATAAAAACCGCCCAAATCCGGCAGCGGCGACAGTTTATCTCCGCGGCCAGTTGCCAAAGCCGTACCTCCAGCAATGCAAAAAGGCACATCCGAACCCAAAGTTCCCCCCAACTCTTGCAACTCTGATTGAGTGAGTCCCAATTGCCACAGTAAGTCCATCCCGACTAAAACTGCGGCCGCATTTGCAGAACCGCCGGCGAGCCCAGCAGCCACCGGAATCTGCTTGTGAATCGCAATCTCGACTCCGCCGTATTTCGCCAAAGCATCGGGGAATTGCTGCGCCAACAAATCCGCCGCCCGGTAAGCTAGATTATTCTTATCGGGCGGGACTTGCGGGTGATCGCAGCGCACGCGGATTGTGTCTGTACCGATCGCGCGCAAGTCAATTCGATCGGCCAAATCTATGCTTTGAAGAACCATCGCCAGTTCGTGATATCCGTCGGGGCGATCGCCTATTATTTCCAAATACAGATTGATTTTTGCTGAAGCTAGGAGAGAATATGAGCGCATAGGTGATTAAGCCGCAGGTGAAAGAAACCCCTGGTTGAAATTAATTGACACAAGTCAGAGTCCATTTTCTCACAACTCAAAGGAAATATTATGCAGGAAATGTGGAAAACTTTTTTTAGTTCCGGGTCATTTATTCCTCACGGGCACTGCTATCTGTGGCAGACCAAGTTAGTCTGGCTTCACGTAGCCTCAGATTCGATCATTGCACTGGCGTATTTCTCGATCCCCATTACACTGATTTATTTTATTTCCAAACGCAAAGATTTGCCCTTTGACTGGATTTTTGCCATGTTTGGAGCCTTTATCGTCGCCTGCGGGATCACTCACATCTTTGAAGTCTGGACGCTTTGGCATCCTACCTATTGGCTTTCAGGAACCATGAAAGCAATTACCGCCACTATTTCCTTCACTACAGCCATACTTTTAGTAAACTTAATCCCTCAAGCCCTAGCCCTTCCCAGTCCCGCCCAGCTAGCACTAGCAAACAGCCTCCTCGAAGCAGAAATATGCGAGCGCCTATCAGCAGAAATAGCACTAAAAAAATCCAAAGACGAGCTAGAAATTAGAGTTGAGGAACGCACCATAGAATTAAAACAACAAACTCTACAGCTAGAACAAACTTTGTTAGAATTGCAGCAGACTCAAGCCAAGCTAATTCAAAGCGAAAAAATGTCATCTTTGGGGCAAGTAGTAGCTGGTGTCGCCCACGAAATTAACAATCCAGTCAACTTCATTTACGGCAATCTGACTCCCGCTGGCGAGTATGCGAATAATCTCCTGGAAATGGCCGATATCTACGAACAGCATTATCCAAATCCCTTACCGGGAGTCAAAGAAAAACTCCAGTCTCTTGATTTAGATTTTATCCGAGTAGACTTGCCAAAAATCTTATCTTCCATGAAAACAGGGGCGGACAGAATCCGCGATATTGTCAAGTCGCTGCGGACTTTTTCGAGGCTGGACGAAGCCGACATGAAATTAGCGGACATTCACGAAGGTATTGACAGCACCCTGATGATGTTGCAAAACCGCCTGAATCCCAAACCCGGTTATCCCCCCATTGAAATCATCAAAGATTACGGCAATTTACTGAAAGTCGAGTGCTATCCCGGACAGCTAAATCAGGTATTTATAAATATATTGAATAACGCTATTGATGCTTTAGAGGAAGATAGCGAAAACCATAAAATGGCCCGTGAAACTAATCTCAAAGTCCTCAAAATTTCTACCAGAGTTGTAGACGAGAAATGGGTAGAAATCAGAATTCTTGACAATGGATCAGGCATCGCTGAGGAGGTAGTCGAGCAGATATTCGATCCTTTTTTTACAACCAAACCTGTAGGTAAAGGTACGGGACTGGGTTTGTCTATCTGCTATCAAATTATTACCGAAAGACACAAAGGAGAATTGCAGTGTATTTCAGCGCCAGGACTGGGTACGGAATTTATTATTAAAATTCCGATTAGCGTTAAATAATCATTGAACAATTAACAGTCAGTAGTCATTAGTCAGTAGTCATTAGTCAGTAGTCAGTAGTCATTAGTCATTAGTCATTAGTCATTGGTTATTGGTTATTGGTTATTAGTGCGAGCGTCCCCGCTCGCTTTCCGTCCAACGTCTAACGTCATTGGTCATTAGTCATCCGAAAACAAATTATTGCTCAAATTTACCCATTGCGCCACGCTTAAATCTTCAGCGCGAGATTGAGGATTTATCTGTAAATTTTCTAACAATTGAACGAGTTTATCTAAATCGACAGATCCTTTCAAATTATTTCGCAGCATTTTGCGCTTGCTGCCAAATCCCAACTTCAGTAAAGTCTCCAAATAGCGCGGATTAACCGCCGCAGTTTCTATCTGTCTGGGAAGCAGCCGCACCACCGCAGAATCGACTTTTGGAGGCGGATAAAAATCTCTAGAAGGCACATCGCAAATTAACTCACATTCTGCTAAATATTGTACCCGCACCGACAAAGCGCCAAAAGCTGTAGAACCAGGTTTAGCGTAAAGTCTTTGGGCGACTTCTTTCTGCACTAACAGCACGATCGAATCGAAGGGTTTAGGAGCAGGCACAGATATCGTTCCCAGCAGTTTTTGCAGGATGGGGCCGGTGATATTATAGGGAATGTTGGCAACAACTTTATTGGGATTCTGGAATTTGGGAAAGGCTATTAGTTCAGCCTCTAAGTCCATTTCCAGGAAATCGCCTTGTAGCAATAAAAAGTTGTCAATTTTGCCTAGTTGCTTGGCTAGTTTTAGGCACAAATCTCGATCGATCTCCGCAGCAACAACAGACTCAGCCGCAGGCAGCAAGCGCCGAGTCAGAATCCCAGTACCCGGCCCGATTTCCAGGACGCGATCGCCCTCCAAACTCGCTGCTTTGACAATCTTATCTAAGGCTTTCTCACTTTTGAGCCAATGTTGAGCAAACTGTTTCCGGGGTCTGGTCGATCGCATTTTTTGAATTTTTGGAGAAATCTTAGCCCTTCATTCTATCACAACCTCATATTTTCCCCCAACTTACACTCATGTTTATTTTTGTAAACAGGGGTTGAATTCAGCTAAAAACTTGGGCACTATAAAAGCGTCAACGATCAAAAAAAAGTTTACAAATTCGCAATTCGCAATTCGCAATTCGCAATTCGCAATGACCAATGACTAATTCCCCAAAAATGAACTTCCAACGAGTATTTGGTACATTACCCCAAACCCAAGCCAGCGCGCCCGGAAGAGTAAATATGCTGGGCGAACACACAGACTACAACGACGGATTTGTACTTCCGACTGCGATTCCCCAGCGCACCACAGTACAAATCGGTTTCAGCAGCGATGCCCGACACCATTTTTATTCAGCAGAATATGACGAACTCATAAATTTTTCAGACGACGATACCATACCGCAAAAATTCGTCACTTATATCTGCGGCTGCATCAGAATTTTAGAAAAAGAAGGATACAAAATACCGCCAATAAATCTCTACATTACCTCAAATGTGCCGATCGGAGCCGGTTTGTCCAGCAGCGCCGCTTTAGAAATAGCCACCCTCAGAGGAATCCGCGCGCTGCTCAACCTCCCCCTAGACGACGTGCGGCTGGCTCAAATCGGACAGCTAGCCGAAATTCGATATGCCGGCGTTAACTGCGGCATCATGGATCAAATGGCGTCGATTTTAGCAGACACCAACACCATGTTATTTATCGACACCCGCAGCCTCGAATACCGCCCGGTACCTTTTCCCACAGGCACAGAAATTTTAGTAATTGACAGCGGTGAAAGCCACAACCTAGCAGCCGGAAGTGGCTACAACCAACGACGCGCTGAGTGCGAGGAATCCGCCCGGATATTGGGTGTTAAAGCTCTCAGGGATATCACCGATCCCAAAGAAGTGGAAGTATTGCCGGAACCCCTCAAAAGGCGATCGCGCCACGTCGTCACCGAAAACAACCGCGTGCTCGAAGCAGTAAAATCCTTACCAGCAGAGCGTTTCGGCGAGTTAATGAATTCTTCCCACGCCAGCCAGCGCGACGACTACGAAGTTTCGGTGCCGGCAGTAGACGCCTTGGCGGCCATCTTGCAGTCAATCCCCGGAGTCTTCGGCGCGAGGCTGACGGGCGGAGGTTTTGGTGGTGCTTGCGTAGCGCTGGTTAAGAGTGGGAAAGCGGATGTTATTGCATCAGAGGTGATCGATCGCCACCACCGCGCGGGTTATAGTGGCCGCGTTTTGGTTCCCGAAGTTCCAGTTAATTCTTAATAGCAGAACTATCACCCGACACCGAAGGCCAGCGCACAGTCACTATAACCGAATCCTCCTCGGCCGACCAATAATGAGCCACTCCCGGCAGCCAGAGAGCATAATCTCCTTCACAACACAGCAAGATTTCTTGCTCTGGAAATTGCAACCGAAACCGCCCTTTTACCAGAATAGAAAGCGTAGTTGCTGCCGCATTTACCGCCCACTGAGTCCTACAATCTCCGGCGAGATGAACGCCCCATTTTACCTCTAACGCAGAAGTCGATCGCGCATCATCTTCCGGCGTTATAAAGTTACCTGCAAACCACCCGCCGCGACTTGCACCTTCAGCCCCCGCATTTCCAAAAATAACTTCAGACGGCATCAGCTAACAATCTCAAAAATAAATACCAGCGACAAAATCGTTAACGTTCCCAGCAAATGACCCGCGCTCATGCAAGCCAGAAATGCGGGTACGCTAACATTGTTGAACAAAGCTGGGAAAGGCAAAGGCATTTTCGGGCCGATGTGAGGATGCCAAATCCTGCGGCTCAGAACTATAGCAATCCTAAATGATTTTCTGTAGGGACACGGCTTGGCCTTAGTCCCTACAGATGGATTTTGGGGAAATCACATTTATGTTCGCGGTAAGGATAATGATTTAGGATTGCTATAGCAAGGTTAAGCTGTTCTGCTTTTAAATTGTGTGTCAAAAAATAATCAAAGTTTTGTGGGGTGGGCATCCTGCCCGCCCCGAATATACAATTTAAATGTGCAACAGCTTAACATATTGCAAACAAACATCACTAGCGGCTTTTGCCAATTTCCTAATGCTGTGTCAGTCACAGCCGATTCTACTACTGCAAGTAAATTGAGTTAATCATCGTTGATGCTCCTGTTTTTCATAAAATATCAGAGTTTATTGACGAGATTTTTTGCCAAAAAATATAGTAGTGGCGATCGGCTTGACGCAATAAATATCTGTTTTGCTCTCAATATTTACCGCGCCAGCGACCTCGCCCCCACCCGCAATCATCGAATCACAGTAAGAAGTCTTTTAATGCCATTCAAAAGTAACGAAAGATACAAAGACACCCAATGCTACTCGCTGCCATCTGTAACTTTTAGCCTGTCTGGCAGTTGCGGCATTTATTGAAGCTGCCAGACAGGAAAGGCTGCTCGTTATTAACGAGCGATATAGGTAGGCAGAAAGTGAAGTATGTCGCGCAGAACACTATATCCAGCCATGTCCCAAAGCAAATAAGCTAAGAAACCAATCATCGCTAAGCGGCCGTTCCAAAGTTCTGCTTGCGGGTTGAAGCCAAACAAAAAGGCATTGCGATCTTTGCCGTTGTAGGCATTAGTGGTTGTCGGTACGTTAGTAGGACGAGTTTCCATGTTTTTACATTCCTTAACAATGTTTCGCTTATCATAGTAGCGACTTAATTTTTAGTTTGCTATCTGTCTCTAGGCTCAAGATACACACAAGTCTAAAGGAGGATTCTGAAACCTACAATTTCGTGTTAAATTTTGTTAAAATAGATTGTTTTACCGCTATTCTGTATGGGTAGATACTAAAGACAACTCCAAGTTGAGATGGCTGTTGTGACAGGCTCGATCGCCCCGCAGCGACAAACACCCGCGCTGGTGACTCGACAATACTGAATCCGCGAGATCCTAGAGGCAAGAAGATTTAGCTTCTAAGAAGCGAAAGCCCCGCACCAAACACGGTACTCCGTTGAGTGACGGGATGTGCGCCGTCCATCAAGGGGTTCGATGCCCCGCAGATGGACTATTTTCGGGAGTATCTTGTTGCTCAATATATTTCTTAAGTACAGAAATTGTGACACCGCCACAAGACGCAATAAAATATGACTCATTCCACAAAACACTTTTCCAGTAATATTTTTTCACTTCATCAGCAAACTCTTCTCTAATCTTGCGACTGGAAACAGATTTTAAATTACCAACAAATTCCGGTAATTCCATCTGGGGCAAGTATTGAAATAACAGATGGATATGATCCTCTTCACCATTGAACTCAACTAATTTACAGCCCCACTTTGTGCATAAATCAGTCAATATTTCAGACAACCTGTCGATCATCTGTCCTGTAAAAACTTTACGCCTATATTTGGTAGTCAAAACCAAGTGAGCTTTTAAATCTGAGACACACCTCCCGCTAGAAATAAAATCATCTTTCATATCACCGTATCCATTTTAGGCTACACTGATATTATGATCACAGCCTACAAGTACAAATTACGCCCCAAAAAAGCCCAAGCTCGTCAAATTGATCAGTGGCTAAATCTGTTGCGCATGCAGTACAACTATAGACTGTCAGAGCGTTTTAACTGGTATGAGTCCACTCGTAGTCCTATTAATTCATGCTCTCTTGTGTCATGCAGTATCGCTCCCATAGTCGAACAGCCTGATTATTACTGGCAAAAGCGAGATTTACTCAATACCAAACAGCTATTCCATGAGTACAAATCAATTCATTCTCAGGTTTTACAGAATTGCATTGAGAGGGTCAAAAAAGCTTTTGACCGATATATCAAGGTTGATAAATCTGGCAAGCACTCTGGCAAACCTAGATTTAAAGGGCGTGGTAAATATCACAGCTTTACCTATACTCAGATGCAGCAAGACTGCATCAAAGCTAATCGCATTACTTTACCGAAAATCGGTGATGTGAAGATAATTCTGCATCGTCCCATCCCTGATGGGTTTAAAATCAAAACTGCTCAAATTGTCAAGAATGCCGATGGCTATTATGTTGTGCTGACATTACAAGATGTCACAGTGCCCACAATCAACCTCGATGTCAATCTTGATAATGCTGTTGGTATTGATATGGGACTGAAGGATTTCTTGATTACCAGTGATGCTGAGACAGTGCCTATTCCTCAGTTTGCCAGGATTGCCCAGAGCGATAAAAAGCTCCGAAATAAGGCTGTTGCTCGTAAAAAGAAAGGCAGTAATCGTAGACGGAAGGCTGTTAAGCGTCTTGCTAAACATCATCTGCATATTGCAAGGCAACGTAAAGATTTTCATTATAAAGCTGCAAAGCAATTACTCGACAAGTATGATGTGATTGGCTTTGAAGATTTGAATGTGAAAGGTTTGGCAAAAACTAGGATGGCAAAATCGATCCTAGATGCTGGTTGGAGTGAATTCCTCGATATTCTGGTTTGCAAGGCCGAAAGTGCTGGCAAATTAGCTATAGCTGTGAATCCAAATGGTACTACCCAAAACTGTTCTAATTGTGGTACTCGCATCCCTAAAACCATTGCCGACAGGTGGCATAGTTGCCATGTTTGCGGCCTCGAATTGGATCGGGATGTAAATGCCGCGATTAATGTTAAGAACTTGGCTGTCGGGCGGACAGTCAATAAAGCTCAGCGTGTTTCCGATGCAGACGCAGGATTAGCCCAGAAGCCCACCCTATACTCGTCCGCGAGTTAGGGCTGGGAGTCGTCACTAAATTTTAACTGCCAACGAGAACACGATCGCCCCAGAGTTAACTAAAATAGGAAATAAACAGAGCGATCGGGAGAAACAGTTATCGAAACCATCTACGGCAATCTTCAGGGTTTAAAATCTAGCCAGCTCAAACAACTCGAAAAGCTTTACCACCAGCGACTACCGGGCGATCGCATCACCACGGCAGAATTCGCCCAGCGCATCGCAGCCATCAGCACCGAAATCGACAAGCCAATCTGCACCTACATCAACCGTCGCGGACAAGTGATTCGCGTCGGTGTCGGTACACCCCGCCAAACCCAGATTGCGCCCCTAGAATTGCCCCGCTACGGGGGAGGTCGCCTCAGCGGCATTCGCTGCATCGCCACCCACCTCAAGCCAGAAATACCCAGCGAAGCAGCACTCACGGCAATGGCAATTCAGCGCCTAGACGCCCTAGTGTGGCTGACGCTGACCGGCGGAGGGTTTCAGCGTCGCGGCGGCGGTGCGACAGGTTACATCAAAGAAACTTATCTCGTTCACCTGATACCCCAGGGAGACCGGCCAAATTTTGAGTTCTCTGTTTTGAGCGCTAAGTTAGAACCAGCTTCAACTGATGAGACTGAGGAAATAGAAGAACCTGTAATTCAAAAATCACCAACCAAAACTCAAAACTTTCCCTGGAAAATATCAGAACCTCTGAGTTTGGACGACCTCGCAGATCAAGACTTTCTGGAGTTGGTGGAAGGACTCGAAGCAGATTTTCAAGCAGAGTTTGTAGCTAAGCAGGTTGATGCAGACCAAGATAAAGTGCTGCTGGTGGGTGTGATGACTCAGCACATGACTCTACTGGATTTTGAGGACGGACTCGCAGAAATCACCCGGCTGGTGGAAAGTGCCGGGGGTCAGGTATTGCAAACAGTGCGTCAAAAGCGATCGAGCCCCCACCCGCAGACAGTCGTCGGCGAAGGCAAAATTCAAGAAATTTCCCTTACCGCTCAAACGATTAGCGCTAACCTCGTGGTATTCGATCGCGACCTGTCCCCCGCACAAATACGGAACTTGGAAATTCAGATCGGTATCCGGGTAGTTGATCGCACTGAGGTGATTCTCGACATTTTTGCCCAAAGAGCGCGATCGAGCGAAGGTAAATTGCAAGTCGAACTCGCTCAGCTACAATACACCCTGCCCAGGCTCAGAGGTCGCGGTCAGGCAATGTCAAAACAGGGCGGCGGCATCGGTACCAGAGGCCCTGGGGAAACTAAACTAGAAACCGAACGGCGGACGATCGCCAAACGCATTTCAAGATTGCAGCAAGAAGTCAATCAACTGCTTGCTCACCGTTTCCGGCTGCGGCAGAACCGGCACCACATGGACGTACCCTCAGTCGCGATCGTCGGCTACACAAACGCCGGTAAATCGACTCTGCTCAACCTGCTCACCAATTCCGAGGTCTACGCCGCCGACCAGTTATTTGCCACCCTCGACCCCACCACCAGAAAGCTGACGATTCAGAGCGCTGTCACTGGAGAACCTTTGTCGATCGTCCTCACAGATACAGTGGGCTTTATTCGCGAACTGCCCCCCTCCTTGATCGACGCTTTTCGGGCTACCCTCGAAGAAGTTACTGACGCAGATGCTTTGCTGCACCTGGTCGATCTCTCCCATCCCGCGTGGCAGAGCCAAATTCGATCGGTCATGAATATTTTGACAGATATGCCCGTAACTCCCGGGCCAGCCCTTGTAGTTTTTAACAAAATCGATGCCGTAGATGAAGATACTCTCGCCCTAGCACGAGAAGAGTTTCCTCAAGCCGTATTTATCTCGGCCGCCAAAGGTCTCGGAATGGAAACTCTCCGCGATCGACTAGCGCAGCTCATTCAATACGCCCTCTACCCTCGGTAAATACTTAAATATTCCTTTTAAGTAGTTGACAGTCGGGAATATACGTACATATACTGAGGACAGATCTCGTCGAACCATGAGATTATAAAAGAATAGTCAGATTGTGGATTGCTAATTAGAATACAGCAGAGCTAGTTGGCGATCGGTTACATAATTAACTTCAGGCGGTCAATGTAAAAACTCTCTTGGTTAATGGCTGTAAGGGCTGTTGGTTGAGAGGTTGCCAAAAGATGTTGCCAGACGGTGCAAACCACGCTACGCGAGTAGGGTGAAAAAAATAAGATCAAAGTGTTTGGGCGATCGCCTCAAGCGCTATACTATATTTTACAGGCGTCCGGGAGAGAAAACATCAACTTATGGTAAGAACTCTAAAATCTATGCCCGCCGTGCATCGCTAATCTCTAGCACTATTTCAATTCTGCGATTTTACCACTGTTTAACTAAATAGTTATGTGTACGCCACTGGCAAAACTAGCAATTGGACTCTCTGCCACAATGGCAACAGGGTTCTACTATCTAGCTGCCGCCCCTCCGGCTTCAGCAGCAATCGATGTGTGCGGGCCCGGAAACTATTCAAGTGCCTGCGTGCCTGATAATTCCCCCAGCCCCCAATCACCAACAACCTTACGAGACGCAGTACCGGCATCACAAGCACCTGTGCGAGACGCGGTACCGGAAGCGCAGGCAGTTCCATTCGCAACGCCGATACCGATAATAGAACCCGTAGTGCCGGCAGTCCAATCACCACCCCCTCTAATAGTAGAGCCCGTGGTGCAGACACCCCCGGTAGTCCCATCACCATCACCATCACCAACAGTAGACGAGATACCACTATTAACCGCACCGGAAATACCGGTCATACCACAACAACCGATCGCGTCGCCCGTAGTGCCTCCGCTGATTTTACCAGTGCCCAAGCCGATATTGCCAAACTACAACCCACCCGTCATCAGGAGAACAACTATCCCAGAACCAGGTACTGTGGTAGCACTCTTACTGACAGGCGCAGGAATTATCTGTTCCGCCAGAAAACGAAACAAGCAGGTCGGTCAGCAACGGTAAGCAGGCTCAAGCTGCTGCTTGTTTTCAACATCTCTCCGTTTTTTGAAGCGCGAGTGTTTTTTTGTTTTTTAGATAAAACCACCAAAAATGTATAGATAATTACCTTACAGCTTGCGGCGTGTAACTGGAGCAGAAGGAAGAATAGTTTAGCGATTGAACGCCAGGAAATTAAAAGCCCTAGATTGCATGGGGAAAGTGCAATCCGAGAACTTTGTAACCGTCGGGCGCGGTTGCTCTATATAAAAATTAAAATAAGATTGGTTAAGATTACAATAAAAAAATATTGTTATTGTGTGAGCGTCCGATGATACCTAAAGTAGAAATTTACACTTGGAGAACCTGCCCGTTTTGCATTCGTGCCAAAGCACTGCTGAAGCGAAAAGGGGTTGAGTTTACAGAATACGCGATCGACGGAGATACAGCAGCACGCGATAAAATGACCGATCGAGCCAACGGAGGCCGCACCCTGCCCCAGATATTCATCAACGACCAACACATAGGCGGCTGCGACGAAATGCACGAATTAGATGCTCAAGGCCTGCTCGATCCGCTGCTAGCGGCAACATGAGGCATTCCCCGTGGAATTTTGAATTTTCCCAAATTTTCCTTCGATCAATTTTTAATTGTAACTGACCATGAAATTTGCATTCATCATCGATCCGCTTGATCGACTAATTCCAGGACACGATACCAGCGTAGCGCTGATGGAAGCAGCTCAACAGTTGGGTCACGAAGTGTGGGCGACTCAAGCCAACGAATTAAGCGTCATCTGTGGTAAAACCTGGGCAATGCTCAGTCAGGTAACACTCACCCCAGTAACACAGGTAGAGGGACGCTGGGAGGCTGCTGAGGCTTGGTACGAAGTAGAACCGCCTACATTGCAGCCACTCGAAGCAATGGACGCAGTATTCATGCGGACTGATCCCCCAGTCAACGTTCCTTACCTCTACGCAACTTACCTTCTAGACGGCATCGATCCCGCTAAAACTTTGGTCGTTAACAGTCCCAAAGGATTGCGGGCGGCGAATGAAAAAATGTATGCTTTGCAATTTGAAGGAGCGATCCCCGAAACCATTGTTTCTCAAAATAAGCAGGTAATTCGGCAATTTGTTGAGAAAAAAGGAGCCGCAGTTCTTAAACCCTTGGGCGGTAAAGCTGGCGAGGGGATTTTGTTCTTGGAGGCGGGCGATCGCAATCTCAACTCCCTAGTCGAAATTAGCACTCAACAAGGGCAAATCCCAGTCATGGTTCAGACATATCTGCCCGAAGCCAAAGACGGAGACAAACGGATCATCCTCTTGAACGGCCAGCCCATCGGTGCTATTAACCGCATTCCCACCGGCAATGAATTTCGCGGCAACATGGCCGTCGGTGGCCGAGTCGCAAAAACCGAAATTACCGATCGCGAATATCAAATTTGCACTCAGCTAGAACCGGTGCTGCAACGAGACGGGCTGTACTTTGTCGGCATTGATATCATCGGCGGTTATCTCACCGAAGTTAATGTCACCAGCCCTACAGGGATCAGAGAAATTGACTTGTTTGACGGCGTTAGTTTGGGCAAACAAGTAATTGAATGGGTAGTTAGTCAGTAGTCAGTAGTCAGTAGTCAGTGGTCAGTGGTCAGTAGTCAGTAGTCAGTAGTCAGTAGTCATTGATTAGTCGTTATTAGTTATTAGTTATTAGTTATTGGTCATTAGTTATTGGTGGCAGCTAACAAATAACAACTAACAACTAACTGCCAACTGCCAACTGCCAACTGCCAACAGTCAACAATTAACAATTCCCAATAATTAAATTATGTCAAAAATAGGCGTTGCAGTAGTCGGTACAGGTTTCGGTCAAAAAGTGCACCTTCCCGGATTCCAGGCACATCACCGAACTGAGGTTGTGGCTGTTTACCACCGGAATTTAGACAAAGCTCAGGCGATCGCCACCGCCCACAATATCCCCTACGCTTGCAACTCGATCGCAGATATAGTCGCCATCCCAGAAGTAGCGGGCGTTAGCATTTCTACACCGCCATTTTTGCACTTTGAAATGGCAAAAACCGTCTTAGAAGCAGGCAAACATTTATTATTAGAAAAACCGACAGCCCTGACAGCTTATGAAGCTAGGGAACTTTACCGATTAGCAAACAGCGAATCTCAAACCGATTTTCAAAATAGTGGTTCGAGAGCAATTGCCACAATGGACTTTGAGTTTAGGTTCATCCCCGCATGGCAAATGCTAGCAGAATTATTAGCAGCAGGATATGTCGGAGAAAACCGTTTAATTAAGATTGATTGGTTGGTGTCTGGCCGCGCTGATGCTACTCGCCCTTGGAATTGGTACGCGCAAAAAGAGCGAGGCGGCGGAGTTTTGGGCGCGACAGGTTCTCACGTTTTTGATTATCTTAGCTGGCTGTTCGGCCCTGTGCAGAGGCTTTCTGGGCAATTGATCACAGGAATTTCTGCCAGGCCGGATCCGAATGATTCGGGAAATTTAAAACCTGTTGATGCTGATGATTCTTGCACGTTGATGTTGGAATTGGCCGGGGGAACGCCTTGTCAAGTTTGTTTGAGTTCTGTTACTTATCAAGGGCGGGGACATTGGATCGAAATTTACGGGAGTAAGGGTACGTTGGTGTTGGGAAGCGACAATCAGCAGGATTACGTCCACGGATTTCGTTTGTGGGGTTCCCAAGCTGGAGAACCTTTAGCTGAAATTAAAATTCCTCAAAGATTGGAGTTTCCTCAAGTTTATCCAGACGGGAGAATTGCACCGTTTATTCGAGTAGTAGATAGGTGGGTGGAATCAATTGATGCGGGGAAATCTTTGATACCGTCGCTCAAAGAAGGGGTTTACTCGCAGTTGTTGATGGATTTGACTCAGGAGTCAAATGCTACGGGAACTTGGGTGGATGTACCAAAGTTAGAGAAATTTTTGGGCAGTAAGTAAAATTAAAAACTTATCAAGTAATCTCTCGCGCTCGATCGCACCCCAAACCCGATAAACTACTAATAGAGAAACTCGATCACCCTTATATCCAGAGTTGTGAATGGCGCGCCCTGAAAGTCCTTGCCTCAGTATAGCGATCGCTCGCCTGAGAACCGCTGGGGCAAACCATTTTGCCACTTGGGTTCTACAAGCTCCCTATCCCAGCGGGTACGTTCACCACGACTGTATGTGGCCGCTTGCCCTATCCCAATCTTGGAAAGCTTGGCAGGAAATGTTTTCGCCCTCCGGGACAATTCACGAATTGCCCCTAAATCCTGATGGCAGTTTCGTCTCGCCGGAAAACAACCAGAATCTACTGGCAGAAATTGAAAAACGAACCCCTAACTCCCTACAGTCACTCCCACCGATGCCCCCTGTGCCGCTCCGTCTCGGTCAAGGGGGGTTATTGGAGAGGGGTGAGCAGAACCCGTCACAGCCACCTGCAAGCTACAGCAGCCGCCTGATGCAGCAGTTGGGGATTAACCTCTGGCAGTGGCTGTTTGAAGGGCCGATCCAGGGTAGTCTCCAGGAAAGTAAAGGTATCGCGATCGGGCAAAATCTACCCCTGCGAGTGCGGATAGATTTGCGCGAACCCTATTTAATTTCTTTGCCTTGGGAAATTATGCAGCCTCAAGCCGGTCAACCCGCAATTTCTCTGTCGCAGCAACTGCTTTTCAGCCGCACTACCAGCAATGTTGAGCCTTTGCCGCCCCTGCGTCCTGCCGATTCGCTAAACATTTTGCTAGTTTTGGGACAAGCAGAACCAGGCTACGGTGCTAATTCTCAATCTTCCAGGGGCAACAACCATCATTTGCAGTTGGAAGCAGAAGCAGTTGTCCTAGCTGGCGTTCTCAAGAGTGCTTTTCAAACCGATGATAGTGGCAAATATTTTGACATCAGCGTTCCCACTCGCGTCGATACTCTGATCGAACCTACTCCGGCGGAACTAATTTCTCGGCTGGAAACGCAAGCTTATAACATCCTGTTCTACGCCGGTCACGGGATACCGGGCCCCGACGGCGGTTTGCTATTTTTGGGCCCGGATAACGTGATTAACGGTACTGAATTGGCTCAGGTTTTGGTTCGATGCCGCGTGACTCTGGCGGTGTTTAATGCCTGTTGGGGAGCTCAGCCGGCGGTGGAGAGGCTGCATTTAAATAACAGCCAGCAACAGGCGATCGCCCGTAGCAGTTTGGCTGAGGTACTGATTCATCACGGGGTGCCGGCGGTGTTGGGGATGCGGGACTCGATCGCCGATCGCGAAGCCCTGAGTTTTATCCAAACTTTTGCTCGAGCTTTGGCCGGGCGGATGTCGATCGATCGCGCCGTCGCCATCGCCAGACAGCAGCTACTGACACTGTACAAGTTCAATCAACCGGCTTGGACGCTGCCCGTACTGTATATGCACCCGGAGTTTGACGGTCAACTGACTGAACCGGTAGATGATCTCAAAACTGAATTGCCTTTGAATTCTTCTACTTGGCTGGGACGTTTGCCGTCTTGTGCTTACTTGCGGGGGCGCGATCGACCAAATGTCAAATCTACCGAATCGGCGAATCAGGTTTGGCCGATTAGCGCTGGTATGGTTCGAGTCGGCCGTTGGGAAGAAAACGACGTAGTGATTCGAGAACAGTGGGTTTCTCAAAAACACGCCGAGATTTTCTGTCGCAACAGTATCGGAGATAGCCGGGGCGAATCTAGCTACTTCCTGCGCGATTTTTCTCGCTACGGGACTCTAGTTTTGGGGCCGGAGGGATGGGTGAGAGTTCACCACCAAGAACTGCTGCTGCAATCGGGCACTCAGCTAAAATTTGGTAGTTCTCAAGGTCAGATTTTTGAGTTCACTATTGAGGTTCCACAAACTTCGGGCTACAGTGAGACTGATTGCGGAACCAATTAAGGTGCGCGTGTAGCTAATGAAGGCGATCGGCACAGCAAAGTTCTGGGCGTTGAGTCTCAAGTCGGAAGTTAAAATAGTTTACTCACCACTGGCAGCTCGCAACTAGCTCTTGGCACAGTCCCCCTTCTGTATTTTCCTTGAAGCACTTAGGTATTACATCATGGCTACCCAATCTCCTGATTCTCAATATTTTCGCGACTCGCTTCCTCAGGCCCAGATGGAGCTTCTCGCCACAATCGTTCAGACTGATGTTGCTTATCCCTGGAATCCTGCACAGCTTGAATCAGAATCTTATTTGACGGATCTAGAGCAGGAATTTGCACTATTTGATTCCTTCAGCGACAGCGATATTGCCCAGAAGTCGGGAGTTTTATTCGCGCAATTAGAACAAGTTTGGCTCTCTAGCGCCGTGCAAAAGTCTTTGCGCGAGAAATTTGCTCTCGTTCCTCAAGATTTTCTGGCCCGTATCGCTCAAAGCGTCCAAAACGCAACTGTTAAATATCAATCTTTAGCTGACCAAATGGTTGAGTGCGTGTTAGATATTTTGCCTCAGTGGGCTGAGGAAGATTTGCAGGTGTTGGCGCGTCCTTTGGCTTATGCCATGCGAGAGGCTGATTCGTCCGGGGTGGAAGTGGTCATCGAGACGAAAAGACCTTGGGCCCAATTGTCGGAAATAGAACAGGCGAGAGTTGGTTTGGCTGTCGCCCGCTATGCAATCTCGCAATTAGAAATTTCTGATTAGTTTTTTGTTGGCTAAGTTTTTGTGCTGCGATCGCGGTAATCTTTTTAAATTAATATAAAATTTATCTACCTTTAGTTAGATGTCAAATTCGTCTAATTATTAAGCCCTAGTGATTGCTATCGTTTGAGATAGCAATCATATTTGATTTGTAGACACGATTATTTTTTTTTGAAATAACTGCACAGAGGCGAATAACACGTTTGTAGTGAGGACTTAAATCCGCAGAGTTCGATCGCGTTTGATAGTTCGGAATGCAAGTCCGCAGAGTTCGATGAGGACTTGCATTCCGTGCTACAAACCAATTGTATTGTTCCGATCGCACGCAATCTCAAGGATCTGTTGCTATACTTGGCCTGGATTGGACTTGCTGAGCAGTTTGCCATCAGCAAGCAAGTGAACTATCATCAAATTGTCAGAATGTTAAAAAATATAAATATATTAAGTGGGGTCTGTCGAAATTTTCAACGGGATTAAGAAGTGAACAGCAGGAAACCCTGACTGTTGCAAACACGATCGGGAATTTCACCTTTTATGACAAATTCAAGATTTGACCTTCAAGACTTAAAACGCCGCTTTTTTGGGCGGATTGGGCGCGTGCAGATGGCAACGCTAGTCGTGTTGGGGTCGGTTGCTTTCGCAGGTGCGATCGCCTCCGCCTGGTTTAGCGGTGAAGGCACTGTCAGCGGTATTTTTGCCACAATCGACACTTGGCAGCAAAACCCGCCTGTCTGGCTGCAAGTACCCGATGCGAGCAAGATTTATTTGTTATTGCCGACTTTCGCCCTTGTCTCGGCCGCTTTAGTTGCAATAAAAATTTCGCCTCAACCACAGAAATGGTCGCGGGCTGTGGTAGTTGCAATAGTTTTGGCTTTAACCATTCGCTACGTTTTGTGGCGATCGCTCGTTACCCTAAATTTAAGCGACCCCCTCAACGGTATCTTTAGTTTGGGGCTGTTTTTCCTAGAAATGCTGATGGTGTTCACCAGCAGCCTTCAACTGTATTTAATGCTGAGAATGAAAGACAGGCATCGAGAAGCCGATCGCATGGCAGTTGCAGTTGCAGAGGGAAACTTTGCCCCATCCGTAGACATTTATATTCCAACTTACAACGAACCGCTTTTTATTTTGAGGCGCACTATCATCGGCTGTCAAGCTTTAGATTATCCCAACAAACAAATATATTTGCTCGACGATACAAAGCGCCCTGAAATTAAATTGCTAGCCCAAGAACTGGGATGTAAGTATATAACCAGACCCGATAATAGTCACGCCAAAGCTGGCAACATCAATCACGCAACAACCCTAACAAATGGAGAACTAATTGTAGTTTTTGATGCAGATTTCATTCCCACTAAAAACTTTTTAACCAGAACAGTTGGCTTTTTTCAAAATTCCGAAATCGCCCTCGTCCAAACACCGCAAAGCTTTTACAACCACGATCCAATCGCCCGCAATTTAGGTTTAGAAAATGTGCTGGCGCCGGAAGAAGAAGTATTTTACAGGCAAATTGAAATCATCAAAGACAGCGCCGACAGCGTAATTTGTGCTGGCACTTCTTTTGTGATGAGGCGCAGCGCCCTAGAAACAGTGGGGGGCTTTGTCACAGATTCAGTCTGCGAAGATTATTTTACCGGAATTCGACTGTCAGCCACCGGATATCGTTTAGTTTATTTAGATGAAAAATTGAGTGCTGGTTTGGCTGCTGAAAATATAGAAGCTCATCTAACTCAAAGGCTGCGCTGGGCGCAAGGCACGCTTCAAGCATTTTTTATTGATTCCAATCCTTTAACGATTCGCGGCCTCAGATTAATACAAAGGCTGTGTCACCTGGAAGGATTGCTGCACTGGTTTACCAGTTTAAGCAGGGTTTTATTTCTGTTGATGCCTTTAGCTTATTCGTTTCTCGGCGTACTTCCTTTGCGGACAAATGCGCGGGAATTGCTCTACTTTTTTCTGCCTTACTATTTGGTGCAAGTTACTGTGTTTTCTTGGCTGAACCGCAAATCGCGATCGGCTTTGCTTTCCGATGTTTACTCGTTCGTGCAGTGTATTCCTTTAGCGGTGGCGGTGGTGAGTGCTATGCTGAATCCCTTTCAGAAAGGGTTTAAGGTAACGCCCAAAGGAATTGCGAGCGATCGCTTTAGTTTTAACTGGAATTTGGGATGGCCTTTGATTATCTTATTCGCAGCTACAGCATTCAGTTTGTTGCATAATTTAAACATTCATTTAGTTAAAAATGTTGGCAGCTTGGAGGCAATATCAGCAAGTGCTGATTTGTTAAAAGGTGTGAGTGTGGGCTGGATTTGGAGTGCTTACAACTTGCTGATGCTGGGAATTGCGCTGCTAATTTTGGTGGATATTCCTAAGCCGGACATTTACGAATGGTTCAATTTGCGCAGGGTGGTGCAGTTGAATGTGGGAGGTGAAAGTTTTTGGGGAATAACGACTGTAATTTCGGAAAGTGGCGCTGAAGTGGCTTTGACTGAACGGCCGAGTTTTGCGGTGAAAGGTAAAGGCAGTAATCAGAGTTTTGCCGCAGCAGAAATGTTGCCCAAATATGCTGTTGAGACAAGTTTATCGGATGGTAAAATGAGAGCGATCGCTCGCAGCGTGGCCGTCAAAGCGAGGATATCCCTACCGTCGCCTATTCTGGAGTTGAACGAAGCTAGTTTTGGCAAGCATTTGATTGATTGCGACTCGGCGACTCTGGAAATTATGGAAGAGAAATGTTTGATTCCTGTGGCTAAGATTGAGTTGATTAGCGATAAATCTCACTTGAAGTCTAGTCTTCGGGATGCAGCAGGGTGCAGTTTTGCGGAATTTCCGACTGTGCGAATTGTGTTCGATCGCCTAAACATTAGTCAACACCGCTGTTTGATCGAAATGCTCTACTGTCGCCCCGGCCAGTGGAAACGGCTGGAAACGCCCGGAGAATGGCGATCGCTGTGGCTGTTGTTGAGAATTGCTTTGAAACCGAGGGCTATTTTTGAGAGAAACAGGCAAGTTAGACCGATCGGGGTTTCGCAAGTTTAGATCCAATTAGCTAGACTTCTGGCATAAATCTTTGATTGATTAATCAACCGCAGATGCAAGGTAGATCAACGCAGATCAACACCGATAATTTCAAGAGAGTGTGTAATTTTTGCAAGAGGTATTTTCTTCCTTGTTCAATACAATTCATAAACCGGATATCGGCACAAAATCATAACCGTAACTGGTGCGATTTCCCGGTTTAACAATTACTAATTGAACTGCTCGATTGCGATCGCCCGAAGGTAAAAATCGAATCGGGCCCGATGCTCCTGTTGCCGAAAAATCCGGTGCCGATAAAGCTTGTTGAATGCCTGTGCGAGTCGGATTGCGCCCTAAACCGACAATTAGGGCGATCGCCGCATCGTAGGCTAAAGCTGTGCGCCAACTTACTTCAGCATTCCAAAGTTGTTTGGATGTTTGGGGAAAGCTTGACTGCGGATCTGCGAGAATGTGCCAAGGAACAGCCAGCACCATATCTGCTGCTCCTGCGCCACCAATTTGCAGTGTTTTAGCAGTATAAACGTCGTCTCCTGCTAGTAACGGTAGCCGTTTGGCGTTTACTTGCACTACTTGCAAAGCTTGGTCAAGCGTGGCGGTATTGGCGGCTAACATAATCACTTCTGCTCCCTGGGCGATCGCGCTTTTAAAGCTTTCGGTAGCATTAAAATTGCCCTTAGCAAAGTCAAATTCCGATACTACTTGTCCGCCATCTCCATAAAGAGCAGTCGTGAATTCACTTTTCAAAGATTTGCTATAATTGCTAGCAGAATTGAAAAATACAGCAGCTTTTTTCTTTTGTAATTTTGTTAGCATATAGCGAGAAAGAGCATTCGCAGCAAATCGATCGCTCGGCACTGTCCTAAATATGTTGCTGCCAATTCCTGAGAGTTGCACAGACGTACTAATCGGAGAAATTGCTACTAATTGATTTTGCTGGTAAATCTTGCTGGCTGCTAGCGTTGCATCTGAACTAAAATGCCCGATTACTCCTAAGACTTCTGAATTATTTGCTAAAGCACTGGCAATTTGCGAAGCAATCTCTGGGTTGTCGTCATCGTTAGCAATTAGCACTTTTAATGGAGTACCGCTAATGCCGCCACTTTGGTTGATTTCATTTTGAGCTTGAGCAACGCCCCGCAAAATTTCTTGAGCACCATTGATATCGGCGCCAATGGGAACTGCTGCGGCAATTGTGTAGGATTTTTGGTTGCCGATGCGGGCGTTGTTGAGGTAAATTAGTGCTTCGGGATCGTTGCGATTGGTTTTCAGTGAAGCTTGTAAGTCGGAAATAGCGGCGTTGTAGTTGCCAGATGCGTAAGCCTGTACTGCTGCTTGTTTGTTTGTGGTTGCTTTGTCTGAAATTAGCAGTTTTTTTCCGGCACTCAGACGCTGCTGGATTGCTTGCTCTGACTGCGGGGAATTCTCCGTCGGGGATTTGGAAACTGTCGGATTTTGGGGTGATGAAGCTTCGGGAGTGATGCCGCCGCGGCTTGTCAGCCACCAAATACCTGTGCCGGCTAGCCCGATCGTAATTAGGAGCGATAATGCTAAAACAGCGGTTTCGTTTTTTTGGGACATGGCTGCACAGTTTGAGATTTTAGGTTTTAGATTCAACGACTCAGGAGGCAGGAGGCTGGAGGCTGGAGGCAGAAAAACGAATCTAAACACTTTTCAACGCCTATCACAATTATACATTAACTAGCTTTTTTTTAATTATATTTTTATTTTTGATCGAAATACCGACAGTGGGGGAGTTGTAAACCATCGAAGATTGGCGTGAAAGATTAAAGTTTTTTGAAGTTTAGCAAAAATCCTGCAATCTTTTGTAATATAAACAGGAAAGTTGAAAAATATCTAAAGACAAACTAATTAGATAAAAGAGTCGCTAAGGTAGGAATTATGACAGATTGTCAGAAAAAACAAGTGTTAAGCTCGGCTAAGCTCAGCCAAAACAAAACCGCAATATTTAATTAAGCTCGATCGATAACAAAGGCTAAGGTAAAGTTCATGGCAAACTCAGTTTTAAATCAGCCAAAAGCAGCAGCAGGAGTGCAGTGGCAGCCAAAAGATATTATCCGCGGCCTAGTGTGGAAAATTGCGATCGCAACCTGGCTGTTGATGGCTGTAGGCAGCGCCACGCGCGTGATGAATGCGGGGCTCGCTTGCCCGGACTGGCCGCTGTGCTACGGTCAATTAATACCCGCAGCGCAAATGAATTTGCAGGTATTTCTAGAGTGGTTTCACCGATTGGATGCAGCAGCAATTGGCTTAAGCGCGATCGCCCTTTTAGGAGTTTCTGTATTCTACCGCAGCCGCCTACCGAAGTGGTTGCCACTCGCCAGCGCCGGGGTTGTATTTTTAATCCTTTTTCAAGGCGTCTTGGGCGGCCTCACTGTGACGCAACTGCTGCGATTTGACATCGTTACCGCTCACTTGGGAACGGCTTTACTGTTTTTTTGCGCCCTGCTAGCGATCGGTTTTATGCTGACTCCCTACGAAGCTACGGGCAATATAAACAAATTAGCATGGGTAAGTTCGATCGCAGCATTGTTAGTTTACCTACAAAGCCTGCTAGGAGCATTAGTAGGCTCTAGATGGGCGCTGCATCAATGTTTGGGCTCGTCAGAATTGTGTTCGGTAATGAACAGCCACATCGCCGGCATCGTACCCGCTACCGCAGCAACTTTAGCATTATCAGTCATGGCTTGGCGACAACCAGCACTAAGTTCAAGCTTGCGAAAATTAGGAAATTTAGCCAGTGTTTGTCTGATTGTTCAATTAGTTCTAGGATTAGCAACTTTCCGGCTGCACCTTCAGGTAGAACCGCTGACAGTCGCGCACCAAGCAGTCGGTGCAGCATTGCTGGGAACCCTGGTAGCTTTTAGTGTTCTAGCGTGGCGTGATCGAGTTTTATCAGCTTGAGAGATAAGACTAAAGTAAGAGGCGGCGGGTTTATTAATCCTTGTAGCTACATCAAATATTTATCGTAAAACCCGCCACTCCAACCTAATGACTAATGACGAATTCACAAATAATTACTAACAGCTTACAACCATGCAAGAAATCCTTACCAACGACAGGCCCCGCCTCCACGAAAACTTTTCGCAAGTTGTGAAAAGTTACTATCAACTAACAAAACCCAGAATTATTTTACTGCTGCTAATCACCACCTCAGCAGGAATGTGGATGGCCGCCAAAGGAGAAGTCGATCCGCTATTGCTGGTATCAACTATTACCGGAGGCGCTTTAGCTTCGGCTTCCGCCAATACAATCAATTGCATCTACGACAGCGACATCGACTATATCATGGAGCGCACCCGGTGGCGGCCGATTCCTTCGGGGCGAGTTAAGAAGCGGGATGCTTTGATATTTGCGATCGCCCTAGCGACAATATCCTTTACATTGCTGACAGTAGTTGCCAACTTATTAGCAGCATTGCTAGCGATGTCAGGCATCGTTTTCTACGTCCTAATTTACACCCATTGGCTGAAGCGTCACAGCGTGCAAAACATCGTCATCGGCGGTGCAGCAGGCGCAATTCCCCCGCTAGTTGGCTGGGCTGCGGTGACAGGAGATTTAAGTTGGGGTGCGTGGATGCTGTTTGGAATTATCTTCCTATGGACACCGCCGCATTTTTGGGCATTAGCAATGATGATTCGCGACGAATACGAGGGAGTAGGCGTACCGATGTTGCCGGTAATTGAAGGCGACGAAGAGACAGCCCGCCAAATTTGGATTTACACCTTATTGATGCTTCCTGCAACTTTGCTGCTAGTCTATCCGCTGAATTTAGCCGGCCCGGTGTATGCGGGTACTGCGATTTTCCTCGGTGCTATTTTTGCTCAAAAAGCTTGGTTGCTGTTGCAGACTCCAGAGGATAAGATTGTTGCGCGATCGCTCTTCAAATACTCTATTCTGTATCTGATGCTATTGTGCGCGGGAATCGTGGTTGACAGTTTGCCTGCGACTCATAACTTTACTACTGCTGTTGTGCAAAATGTGCAAAGTTTGATTAGTACAGTTGTGATGTAAGAATCAGTTAAATAGCAATTATTAAAATGAATCCCGCACCTTGCGGGTTTTGTTATTTGTAGCAGTTGTATTTTCAAGCGTCATATACTTTTTGCTCAGACACCCTTTTGATGATATAATTAAGTTAGATCCTAATAAAAGAGGATAAAAGCATGACTCAAATGCTCAAAAACCTAGAAATGTCTGACCTGTACAGCCGCCTGTCAGAAATTGGACTAACACGCAGCTTTATCCAAAAACAAGCCCTTCCTACTTGGTGGGACTCGGAACTCGACAGTAATTCTGCGGCGGTGACTGAAGCAGCAGGATATATTGCCAAACGGTTAGGCTTAAATATTTCGTCTCTGCTCCAAACCGATGCTCCTATTACTTTTAAAAGCGCTAATAGTCCTAAATTTAAAAAGCGACAAGGGACTGATGAAAAAAGTCTATTAGTTGCCCAAAATTTAGCAATTCGCGTTGCTGAAATGGTTGACTATGCGTTTGTTTCTAATTCGATAGATATTTCTGAGAAAACCCGGAAAATTCGCCAAGAAATTATCGAAAATCATGGCTGTGTAAACTTAACAAGCTTAATCAAATTTTGCTGGCAGCACGGCATAGCTGTTGTCCATTTTGCAGATTTCCCCAAAAAAGTCTGCAAAATGGACGGTATGGTATCAAGAGCAAAAAAACGCCCGGTAATAATCATTAGCTCGTCTCAACGTTTTTCAGCTTGGCTACTTTTTATCTTGGCTCACGAACTCGGTCATCTCATCTGCGGTCACGTCAGCGAAGGCATATTGATTGATGAAAAAATTGATCGAGAAGGATCAGACAAAGAGGAAGATGAAGCGAATAATTTTGCCTGTCAACTGCTTTATGGTGAAGTTGAGAAATATCACTGGCAACCGAAAATGTCACCCATACAATTGGCGACATATGTTCAAAAAATTGGCAAACAAGACCAAGTAGACCCTGGCGCATTAGCCTTAAATTATGCTTGGCAAATGAAAGACTGGGCCGCAGGGTTGGGTGCTTTAAAGAGGATTGAACCTCAAGCAAATGCTTCTGCACTGATCAATGGTTATATGGCGGAAAATATTGACTGGGAACGCTTGGATGAGGACAGCCAAGATTACTTGAAATTGGTGACAGGAGTGGTTTAGGATTTTGGCTATTTGTTTTGCAGACAATGATATAATCTTAAAGCTGGCAGCGTGTAATCTCTTTGATGAAGCGCTGACCAGCTTTGATTTAACTAAAGCTGATGTCAGAGTGTTGCCCACGGCAATTTTTAAGTTTAAAAAAAATAGCACCAAACTCGCTAAAATATATACCGAAGTCGGAATACAGCGAGGGATAGAAATTGTCAGCAATTGTGTATCAATTGAACAAGCTCTCCACTCGGCTGAGTTCGGAGCTTTAAATGATTTAGAAGGAATTGATGCCGGCGAAGCTTTACTTTTTGCTACTACCAAAACAGTCAATGACTTTTATATTCTAACTGGTGACAAAAAATGCCTCAGAGCATTAGCTTCATCAAATTTAACAGAAATTAAGCAGCGTCATTCCCGGCGCGTTTTTTGTTTTGAGCAAGTTATTTTAAGAGTTATAAAAACTTGTGGATTTGAAGAAGTAAGAGAAAAAATTGTGCCTGTTAGAGAATGCGACACAGCGCTGAAAGCCGCTTTTGGTTCTGGGCCAAAATCAACCGCAGAAAATACAATTTTCATTCTCCAAAAATATGTTGAAGAATTACGCGATCAGACGCAGCAATTACTCACAGACGACGGATGACTTAAACTGTTCTGCCATCTACAAGAATTACGCAAAAAGTGGTTTGACACGCAATTATAACCGTAAGGTGCACATTGCGTACCTTACATTATCAGTCCAATTAATTCGACTGAATCTGCGAATTCAAAACCTTAGAAATGCGATCGCGCGTTTCCTCCAAATGAGCCCGCGTATAAGCATCCGCATTCCTGTCCAAATTCCGAATACTCTTGCTCAAACCCTCCCGCAACTGCCGCAACTCATACCACGCCAGAGTCCGCGCATCATCAGGAACACCAGTTTTTCGCAGCACCATGCCGATCAAAATCGCCAAATGTTCCCGCTGCAACGATCGCCTAAAAGTCGAAATTTGGATCTTCTTTTCCGGCTGCAATACCTCTTTCCAGATATCTTTTTGCAAGGTATCAAACATTTCCGGCAACTTCAAAGCGCTTTCCGGCGATGATTTTAACTCCGCATCCCGCAGCCTCGTTAGCCGCACCGGAGATAGCAACACTCGCAGCACAAATCGCTGCATAAAAGTAATTCGATCGCCGATCGGGTAATCTAGAGGAAACACCAAAGCCGGACTTCCCCAGTGATCCCAGCGCGCAGGTGCTAACTTGTTCAGCAAATCCGGCGCAAAACTAAACGCATCGGTTGCAAATACGTACTTGTCAATGGTAGCCAAAGCTTCTCGTTGCTGCGAAAGTTCGATCGGCACAAACGGCAATTTCCCATTGATATCTCCTGGGCGAATCCGACTAAACGACTGTCCCCCCACATACAAAGTCGCATTCATCACCTGGTGAAAATAATACCCGAACACCGAATCAAACATCACCCGCAGTTCGTTATAACCCTCTTCCCCAACCGGAATTCGCTTTTCTAAACGCTTCCACATCGCCCTAGAATTATCCAATTGCGATTGCGAATACCTCAACATATTACCGCTGAGATCGAAGGTATTGGCAGCGGGATCGAGATTGTCAACAGTATCCTCATCCGGCGCATAAGCTAATTGCGGTTCCCCCGCGCGACTGGCAATTTGTTGCAGCGTTGGTAAGTCGCTGTTGGGGTTTACGCCACCCATAACTTTGTAACCGTACTCGATCGCCCAATCGTCATAAGGCCCTACAATCGTTGGATAATAGTCACCCTGAACAGTTCCCTGCGGTGCCAAATTAATCGGCACATAATCCATCACCGAGGCCACCATACCTTGCGTGCGAGTTACCTGAGTATTGTTTAAATCCTCCGGTTGCAGCATCGTGCTCCCGTGAAAATTGTGCTTCAAACCGAGAGTGTGACCGACTTCGTGTGCAGTCAAATATCGGATATAATCATTAACATAATTCTCAATCGCTGGACTGCTAGGCGCTGCATTGTCCAACAGCGACATCGACATTGCCCCGATCGCAAATTGCCGACTCGATTCCAACCCAAAGCACAGATCAGAACTCGACATCAAGCGCGATAAAGGCGATCGCTTTTGCACTTGATATCGTTCCACCAAAGTCGGTAAATCATCAGCAATTCCACCTTGAGACTTTTCCCCGCTGCTTTTTCCTAAATCCCCATTGTCGAGCATCGGCAAATAGCGAGAATACATCCCGAACTGACAGGGATTAGTATTAGAGCCATTTCGCCCTTGAAAACTCTTCCCTAGCGATCGATTTTGTTCCACCAAAGACCGATATCCCTGTTTAATTTGCCGGACAATATTAGCATCCAACAAAATATCAGCATCCAAAATTTCCCCAGTCAGCGGGTTAGTGCGAGACGGCCCCAGTCCGGCAAAATCCGACTCAAAAGAACTCGACCACCTAATAGTATTGTAGCGGACATCAGCCGGGTCCCATTTAGCATTATCCGGCATTTGTTTGACCTGAATTGCCTCAGTAAAACCTGCCTTTTCAAAAGCTTTGTTCCACTCCAAAATCCCCTCGCGAATTGCATTTCGGTATTCCAGAGGCACATTATTTTCAATCCAAAAGACAATGGGCTGCACCGGAGGCGACAGCGGCGCTGTCGGGATTTGCTTTTGCAAATGCCAGCGATTGATATAGCGCACAAAAGGCTCCCGGCCGCTGTTGTCAGAAAAGTCTTTATATGCTGTCAGAAAATAGCCCACTCGCTCGTCTGCAAGTCTGGGGCGGTAGCCGTTATTCAGTGGCACTTCCGAGAAACTGTAGTGAATGCGGAGGTTAAAAGCGCGACTGTCAGGAATCGAAGGTAAATAGTTAACAGCACTGTCATTATCGCTGGAAAAACCGTAAATAGAAGCAATTTCTACATTCAGCGGAAACGCTTTCACATCTTTAAAATAAGATTTGTCGTCATCGATTGAGTAAGCCGCCCCCAAAATCGCCGGCAAAATCGCTTTAACCCCTGGTAAATCGCGCTTGTCGCTCATCAGCAAATCGCCTAAATCGATCAGCAGAGTTTGCCTTTGCGGATGAATGCTTTTGATCGGCAAAGAATAGAGAATCGACTCGCTAAATGCCCTTTCCACCGAACCCGCTTGCGGATCGCCCGCACTGGTGCGAAAATTGATATTCGGTATGACAAACTGCACGTTATTCTGGACGCGCCTCAGTTGAAATAAGAAATCTCCGATCGGCAATCCGCTCAAAATGCCCCCTTCTCCCAAACCAGAGGCTAATGTCACGAAACACAAAAACTTTTTATCGAGTTGTTGCGGTTTAATTTCCAGATAAACTTTATTAGTTGCTGGATTGCGGTAAAGTGTAAATAGTCCCTCTAACTTTGGCGCGTCTTTGACAACCTGCTCGAAGGGTTGCAGAGCTTCCTGTTCGGTACTTTGTTCCTTGTTGGGCGGCGGAGCTGATAAAGCAAAAGGTAAAAATAAACCTTTATACAAACTAAACAGGAAAAATGCTAGAGATAGTATAAAAAATATCAAAGGCAGATTTTTTCGGGGATTTTTAATCAGTTTGTTTCTGCTATTTTCAGAAAAAATTAATCTTTTCATGTTCAGTGTCCAGTTGCAGGAAAGAATTGTTTTGAGATAGTCGCATCCCAGGATTAATGATTGAAATAACAATCATTAATCTTGCTGAACCCGCCTTTACCATAAGATTTAAATCATTTAAATTCTAACAACAGGTAGCGATAGTTTTATGGTTGACGCGCGTGGTGACTAGAAACCGGGTTTCTCTGACAATTTTGCGTTTAGTAACGAGAAATATTCGTAGAAACCCGGTTTCTGAGATCTGCGTGCGTCAAGGAGTATTTTTCCCGCTATCTCCCTCGAACATAACAGACAACCTAGCTACCCACTAGCTTATAACTTCTCCCATTCTCTCCCTCTCCCATTCTCCCATTCTCATCTTCTACTTCTTCGCCGGCCAGGGAATCATCGGATCTTGAGCCAATCGCTTGGAAACTGCAAGAGCACCGTAACGGTTGAGATGGCTGGGGTCGGAAAAAGATTCCCGTGCTTGGGGCCACAATAAACTATTATCTCGGAAAATTAGTCCGCTTTGATCTGCTAATTGTTGCATATATTGCCGGAATTCTTGTTCGTAACCTGTCCGCACGGGGTCTAAATAATCGACAGTCAGAGGCATATTAACAAATACGAGATTGATGTTGCGAACTTTGGTAAATTCGATCATGTTTTTGAGTGCTACAGTTTGTTCCCCTGTCAATCTAAAATCTTGATAGTCGGTGTCGTAATATCCAGATACTTTGGCGTGTTTCTGAAAGTAAGTATCTGGATTGAAGCGGATGTCGATCGGCAAAAAGCCGTTTGGTTGAAATTCACTGAGTGCTTTAGTAGCAGTTGGTTGAGCTTTTTCAGTCGTTGGTTTGTCTTCGGCTGCGGTTGCGGTGCTGTCGGTTACAGCAGGGGCTGATGGATTAGCGATCGATCGCAAAAACCCTTTGAGTCGATCGCGCTTTTTGTAAGTTGCAGAACTATCCACCAACTTTTGGCTCAAAAATTGTTGAACATTCGCTTGACTTTGTTCCAAATTGTGCATCAATTCACCAGCACTCGCGATCGGATTGTTGGCAATTTCCTTCGCTGTTGGGGATTCTAATTGATTGGTGCGGATCAAAAAACTACCCCTGGCTAATTGTCTGTAACCTTCGGAAGAAGTGATCGCACTAAAAGTCAAATCCGGCCGCCCACTGTTGAGAGCTCTCGCCCCGTCCGCCAAAACCAGCAATTTCGGCAATTGTTGGGGCGGCAAAATCCGGCGGACGATCGAATCTACCACTTGCAGAGTAGCTCCATTCACCCCAAAATTGTAAGCCCTCAACCCCGGATAGCCCCCAGCAGCCAAAGCCGTTTCCAGAGCCGCCGGATCGATGCCCCGCAGCGCCCTAGAACTCCCCACAATTAAAATATCCGGCGGTTTTTTGTACTGGCGGATGTACTCTTGGTAGCGCGCAATCTGCTCATCAAGCTGCTCGCTCCTCAAAGTCGGAAACACCGGAGCAGCAGCAACATCAGCTACAGGAACGCTAGTATTTCCCGGTTTCGTAAACCCAGAACCGTTGAAAGCCTTGTCTCCGCTGGGTTCTGGCGATGGTTGTAACGGGATTTGAGGCAAATTTACCTCTTGAGACTCAGGAACCGGAGAGGAAGAGGGAGAGGAAGAATCGGGGTTCGTGAGAGAGGCTTGAACGTCGATATGAGGCTTGGGGGATGAATCTTGACAATTTGGACCGCTGCAAACTTCGGAGGCTCTAGGAGCTTGACTAACCGTCGCAGATTTAAGAAATAGACCCAGGAACCAATCGGTATTGAATGTCAGCAGGCAGCCTGCGATCAGCCAAATCAAGGCCATTCCCGCCACGCGATCGGCTTTCACGCCCCCCGGCGCCGCAGCATTCACTGACAAAGCGTCGTTGGGAACAAACAAACCCGAAGCGACAAGTGGCTGCACCACAGCATGAACTAACTGCTCGCCCAGCTTGTAGCCGGGGAGTCGGATTTTGAAGCGGGACCGCCAGTCGTCGGGCGCCGGAGCATCGAACACCAAATTCTCTCCCAAACCCGAAAAACTCCCATCCGCCACCGACGGCGCAAACTCCGGCACCGCTTCCTTGGACAAGACAGCCTGTTGCGAGGGAGCCGATGCGGGTATTGGTACTGATTCCCCGTCAACCGCCGTTTTAAGATCGATACCGTAGCGCCATAGGGGCATTTTCTGGCCAGCGCGGCGCCCGTAGACTCGCACAAGAGCCACTCCCGGAATTTTTAACTGCCGCAAGAATTTAGCCACTGGCGGGCCTACCTTCGACTGAGCAGGGCAAGTCACAGCTTCAGTCATGACGTGCAGCACGTCGGCTTTGTGCAGCGCCACAGCCCGAATTCCTCCCGTTTCCAGCTTCCGGTTGAGATTGGGATTGAGAAACCTGTTGAGCAAAAAAGTCAAGGCTAATTGGTCGCCTTCGGCTGCCAATATTCTGGGGTTTGCAGCTAAGTCTGGGTGGTGCGCTGCTGGTAAGTCTACCCAGTCGATCCACACTGGCGACTCCGGCTCCGTTTTGCTGTCGCTGGCGGGTTCTACGCCGTAGATAGTTGCTGCGCGGATGCCTTGGGGCGCGAAGGATGCTAACAAAGGGGCGATCGCATCGGTAGTTTGCTGTTGTTCAGGGTATTCTTGCCGTTTGGGTTTTTGTCCTTTTTTGACTGTTTTGCTACAAAACAAGTGCAGAGTTGCTTCTTTGAGGGTTGCTCGCACTTCGACTGTTGATGTCGCCAAGTGTTGGTTAAGCAGTTTGGTGATCGACTGTACGTCTCCCCAGCGAGCCCATTCTTTGAGAATTGTGTCCGGCGGTGTCAAATCCACCCGCAGCAGCCAGTCCGGCTTCGATTCGCCGCTCACTTGGCTGCCGATCACTGCTTCGACTACATCTTCTAGTTGCAGTTTCCGCAGCCTACTGGCGATCGGTTCTGCGAGCAAGGATGGTTCGGGGCTGTAAGCTGACTCGCACAGCACTAACAGCCGCCTTTCCTTGGACTTGAGAATTTGTGGCGCATTGGGGTGCAGGGTTTCCCGGCTGCTTTTGACTTCTTTTTCGCGAATGCTGACTTTTACCGAAACACCCATCGGCCCGAGGATTTCGCTGAGATAGCTGGCGATCGCCTCTGGATAGCCCTGGCGCGCCAAAGTTTCGGCCGAAACCGTCAATGTACCGCCATCATCGCTGTCACCGGAGTGTATTTCAGGGGATTGAATCAAAGCCACCGCGCCGCGACTTCCCTGCTGATGCGTGGATATTTGCGGTGATTTCGCAGAAAGGGGGGCACTGAAAGCTTCTCGCGCTGCCGAAGTGTCGATCGTCACTGGGGAAGTTTCAAAAACTTCTGGGTATTCAATCCGGGAGGCGATGGGGAAACTTGCTGTGTCAAAATCCATTTCTTCCCGCACCTGAGGCATTTGTGTCGGGGTTTCTACTGGTTCTGGTTTCAGTTTGAAGTTGCGGTTTTCTTTGGTGAATTTGCCGAAGAATCCGCCTTTTTTAGGACTTGCTGGCGGTTCGCTGTCGGGGGGACTCATTGGTGGTGGCACTTCGGAAATTTTTGATTCTGGTTCCGGTTGTTGTGGCTGTCGCTGTGGCTGTCGCTGTTTACCGCTGCAATCGAGCCTGACTGTCCAGTCGTTTTGTCGGGAACCGAGTTTGCGCCCGCACAGAAACAATTGGTAGATTTTAGTTCGATCGGGCAACAGTCGCGTTAAATCAGTTTGTTCGATCGCGCTCTTAAATCTCGCCGTCACCAATTCCTGAGACGGACACAGCGCTGCTTCGCACAAAATATGCAGGTGATTTCCGCGCAAACGCGCTTGTACCTGCACTTCGGGCAGCCCTAAAGCGGACCAGGCCCACTGCGATGCGGGCGATCGATTGTCTGCCAATATACTCCCGTTCGCATTCAACATGGGACTTTAAATTTCGTCAAGGCTGGTTTTGTTTTCTACAGATAGCACAGTTTACAGGGTTTTACATACAATTCTTTTATTTGCCGAGCTTAAGCTTTGTATCTGGTTTAACCATTACTGCCCATCTCTGTCTTCCCTCGGCTGCGATCCGTTGGGGAATACTTTTTTCGGCTATAGCTCGAATGTATTTTGGCACAATTAGACCAGTTAAGCTAAGTCATAAGTCATTAGTCAAGTTGATTATTTCCCTTGTTGAGCAACCGCGCCCAACGATTAGGACGTTCTTAATTGCTCAAACCCTTGCTATTCTTCCTTCTGCTGTAAACTAAGGATACTGAATCACACAGGAAGAATCTATGCCGTCTGAAAACCAAGACTTACCCAAAACTCAAACTCCCAACAGTCCCAAGTTGCCAATTCCTTCAGATATTTTCTTGAGCTTAGCCGCCTTACCGATGCTGGGCGGGTTGCTGGCTGCCAAAGCTGCTGGTGAGTTTGTGAGTTCGATCGGCATTGAAAGCGAAGAAGTCTTTCGCGGTTCGCGCCTCCCGGTGCTCAACTTTCCTCACTCGCAGGACTAGAAATCTCAAGACAAGTAAGTTCAAAGCTAATTTTTTGACCAAAAACTTGACAATTGGTATAATCCGTGCTATGAAAATTTGTCTTTGCTTCTAACTTCTAGATAAGTGCCTTCACAAGATTAATTTCAAAACACCAGGGAAGGCAAGCCCCGTACTCCAAACTCTTAGGTCATCAGTCATCAGTCATCCGCAATCGCCAATCGAAAATTGTATAAGATGTCTCAAATGTGACTGCAAACAAAAGTGTTTTAGGCGAAACTAAACCATACAATTTTCTTGACACCCGCAGCTATTGAGGAACAGCCCGATGAGTTCAGTCCTCCAGTCTTCAGAACAGGCTATTGATTCAACATCTATTCCCCATTCTGCCCCTTACTCAAAATCAGACCTGTTTCTGCGCAATCGCCTCAAAGTAGTAGAGGACTTGTGGGAATCGGTGCTGCGACAGGAGTGCGGGCAGGAATTGGTGGATTTGCTCCAACAAATGCGATCGGTCAATTCCGCCGAGGGACAGGCCACTCACTTTCGCGAGTCGAATGTCCTACAGCTAATCGAAAAGCTCGATCTCAACGCAGCCATCCGCGCCGCACGGGCTTTTGCACTGTATTTTCAGTTAATCAACATTGTCGAACAGCACTACGAACAGCGAGACCAACAGCTAGCTTACGCTGGCAGCAACGATGCTAGCGGACGGATGTTTTCTAAGCTGCCGGGACAAGCAACTGATGCGCCCGATCGCCCGCGGCACAGGGAAGGCCCCGCCCAAACAGCTCTGAGCAAGGTAGACAGCAGCGAGGCGATCGCCAAAGATGCCGGAACATTTCACCAACTGTTCCCGATGCTACTGCGCTTAAACGTGCCCAGCCAGCAAATCCAGCGCTTGATCGATCAGTTAGACATCCGCCTAGTATTCACCGCTCACCCGACGGAAATTGTCCGCAACACGATCCGCACCAAGCAACGGCGGATGGCGAAGATTCTCCAAAAGCTAGACCAAGTTGACGAGAAATTTCAGGTGTTGGGGGCTGACTCTGAAAGCCCGTATCCGGTGTCTTCCTGGGAAGCTGCGACTCTGCAAGAGCAACTGATGGAAGAAATTCGCCTCTGGTGGCGCACTGACGAACTGCACCAATTCAAGCCGACTGTGCTTGACGAGGTGGAGTACACCTTGCACTACTTCGACGAAGTGCTGTTTGATGCGATTCCAGAGCTCTACCAACGCTTAAAGCAAGCGCTGCACGCTTCTTACCCTTACCTGAAACCACCTAGTTACAATTTTTGCAAGTTCGGTTCTTGGGTAGGCTCCGACAGAGACGGCAATCCTTCTGTTACCCCGAAAGTTACTTGGCAAACTGCTTGCTATCAACGCCATTTAGTGCTGTGCAAGTACATCAGTGCGGTGAAACGGTTGAACGAACTTTTGAGTTTGTCGCTGCACTGGAGCGACGTATTGCCGGAATTGCTGGAATCTCTCGATCGCGACAAATCGGAATTTCCCGAAGTTTACGAGCAGTGGGCGATCCGCTACCGCCAAGAACCTTATCGCTTGAAACTAGCCTACGTGCTCCAGCGGCTGGAAAATACGCGCGATCGTAATTGGCGCCTCTACAAAGGAGACGAGTTGCAGCGGGAGCGCGAAGCTTTGTCCGAACATCCCGGAATGACGGGCCTTTATCGATCGGGAACCGAGTTTTTGACCGAGTTGCAGCTCATCGAACACAATTTAATCGAAACCGGTTTGAGCTGTCGGGACTTGGAAAATCTGCTTTGTCAAGTAGAAATTTACGGGTTTAATTTGGCTTACCTAGATATCCGCCAAGAGTCAACAGTACACTCCGACGCTTTGAGCGAAATTGCTGAATACTTGCAAATTTTGCCCAAGTCTTACAATGAAATGTCGGAATGCGATCGAGTGATCTGGCTAGCAACAGAATTGCAAACTCGCCGCCCATTAATTCCAGCAGAATTGCCCTTTTCTCCCAAAACTTGCGAGACGGTTAATACCTTCCGCATATTGCGGCAAATGCACCAGGAGTTCGGCCCGGAAATTTGCGAAACCTACATCATCAGCATGACCCACCATGTCAGCGATATACTGGCGGTTTTGCTGTTAGCAAAAGAATCAGGACTTTACGATCCAGCAACAGGAATTAGCAGCGTTCAAGTAGTCCCCTTGTTTGAAACGGTGGAAGATTTGAAAAAAGCACCGGAAATAATGCAGCAGATATTTGAACTGCCGCTTTATCAGGCTTTGCTAAGCGGAGGATACGCGCAGGAAGTAGCAAAACAAAGCGAACAAAATCCACAATCGACAATCGATCATGTCAGATTGCAAGAAGTGATGCTGGGCTATTCCGACAGCAACAAAGATTCTGGTTTCCTCAGCAGCAATTGGGAAATTCACAAAGCTCAAAAAGCTTTACAAATGGTTGCCGAAAAGCACCAGGTAGAGTTGCGAATTTTTCACGGTCGGGGCGGTTCTGTAGGGCGCGGAGGCGGCCCTGCTTACAAGGCGATTTTGGCTCAGCCCGGAAAGAGTATCAGCGGGCGAATTAAGATTACCGAACAAGGCGAGGTTTTGGCTTCTAAATATTCTTTGCCGGAGTTGGCGCTTTACAATTTGGAAACTGTGGCGGCGGCGGTAATTCAAGCTAGTTTACTGCACACTGGTTTCGATGGCATCGACTCTTGGAACGAGATTATGGAAGAGTTATCGGCGAAATCGCGATCACACTACCGCCATTTAATCTACGAACAGCCGGATTTAGTCGATTTCTTCCACCAAGTTACCCCGATTCAAGAAATCAGCCAGTTGCAAATTAGTTCTCGCCCGGCCCGGCGCGGCGGCAAGAAAGACATCAGCGGTTTGCGGGCAATTCCGTGGGTGTTTAGCTGGACTCAAAGCCGCTTTTTGCTGCCTTCTTGGTACGGTGTCGGTACGGCTTTGCAAGAATTTTTGCTGGAAGAACCGGAAGAACACATGAAACTTTTGCAGTATTTCTACTTGAAATGGCCGTTTTTTAACATGGTAATTTCCAAGGTGGAAATGACGTTATCTAAGGTAGATTTGCAAATTGCAGAACACTACATGAGGGAATTGGCTTTGCCTGCTGACAGAGAGCGTTTTAAGGCTTTATTCGATCAAATTTCTGCCGAATTTTACTTGATTCGGGATTTGGTTTTAACTATTACCCAGCATGAACGTTTGTTGGATGGAGATCGATCGCTTCAGCGATCCGTGCAGTTGCGAAATGCCACGATTGTGCCTTTGGGTTTGTTGCAGGTTTCGCTGCTAAAACGCTTGCGGCAGCACGGTACTGGCGGGATTCCGGGGGTGATTCACTCCCGTTACAGCAAGGGTGAATTGTTGCGCGGAGCTCTGCTGACGATTAATGGTATTGCTGCTGGGATGCGGAATACGGGTTGATTGTTTTGAGTTTTGAAGTAGTAAGGTGCGCACTGCGCACCCTACTACGCCGAAGGTGCGTATTGTGCATCTGAAGAATGGTAAGGTGCGCATTATTGCGGTACAATCTTTGATTTTAAGTAGTTGGACAGAATTAATTACACAAAAATTTGTCTGAAATCTTTACTTAGCAAAAATTAGCAAGAAATCATAGTGTAATTAATTCTGTCGGGTTACTTTTTAACTCTTCCTTCTTCCTTCTTCCTTCTTCCTTCTTCCTTCTTCCTTGTGCTATATGTCTAAACGCAAACAGTCTGAAGGTTGTCGCCCGATGCTGCGGCGCACTTTTTTATTTTTTATGGGCATAGCTTTAGCTCGGATTTTGGCTGATTATTTTGCGATCGCCCAAAACCGAGATAATTTCTTAACTGTTGTGGGTCAATTGTGGCAAAAGTCCCTCGCTTTTTTCTCAAAACAACAATCCAATCAAACTCCTCTACCTCTACCCAACAATCCCACCGTAAAATTAGATAAAAATCCTCAAAAATTGCCCAACAATCCCATCGTCAAATCCCCCAAAATCACTCAACCAAACGCCACAAATTATCCTGTGGCGCAGTCTCAACCTCAAATTATCAGACGTTCCGCTAATCAAGCAAAACCCGTACAAGTCAGCAGCCAAACTCTAGCTGGCGCAAGCTTTTATCTCACAACTATTGACCTTGCAGACCCCGAAATTTATATCACAATTGGGTTGGCTAATGATGCAACTTTAGCAAATAATTCTAAAGTAACGCACGGCGACGAACCTTTTGAAAATATGGTGGGGCGTTACCGGGCTGCTGTTGTTGCTAATGGCACTTTTTTTGGCAAAGATGACCAGAAAGCTGTGCTGGGTAATATGGTGGCTGCTGGTAAGTTTCTCAAATACAGCCGCTGGGAAAATTACGGCACGACTTTGGGAATTAAAGCGGGAAATCAATTGGAAATGGTGACAGCTAGAATCGAAGGTAAGCCGGATTGGAGTCAACATTGGTTTTCTCTGACTTGCGGGCCGAGATTGGTGAAGCAGGGGAAAGTTTGGCTGTCTCCTTTATCGGAAGGTTTTAAAGATTCTCATGTTTTGGGCGTGGGTTCGAGAACGGCGATCGGCTTTCCGGCTTCGGGGGATAAGTTATTTTTGGTGACTTTTCTTGACAGTTTGTCTCTGGAAGCAGAAGCTAAAGTTATGCGGGTGATCGGCTGTTTGGAAGCGATGAATTTGGACGGGGGCGCTTCGGTGGGTTTGGCTCATCAAGGGCAGATTTTATTGCCACCGGGACGGAATTTGACGAATGTGCTGGCTGTTTACGATCGCGAATATCCTGCACCACTTCAATTAAAGCAGTCTTGGGAACGCTTTCAAAAGGGCGATCGACCTTCTCCCGATCCGTCTGTTTTTTTTGATTGATCTAGGAAGAAGAATGAAGAAGGAAGAAGATCGGAGGTACGGTTGAAACCGCGCCTACACAAACGATGTCCGCCGACGCGGACTTAAGAGGATATTGTAATCGCTCGCTCTTCAACCCGCTCCCGTCGGGTGCAAGCTTGTATAGACGCGGTTTTAACCGCCGATTCTTCTACTACGGGGAGTTTTCCCATTCGGGGGTAAGCTTGCGGAAATTGTATTTAGATGCACCGGGGTGACAAGTCACACAACTGCTGATATTTGCTGGTTGCGGCAGCTTGACTCTGGGGTGCAAAGCTTTGAAATAGGGAGAGCTGGCGACTCTGTAGGCGAGTTCTTCGTCTTTGGCTTGGGGACGCGAATAAGTTTGTAAGTAGTTCCAGACTAGCAGCCTGGGCGGGTCTACTAGGAGTTTCAGGGTTTGTCCGTAGTGTTGGGGATCTTGCAGCAATCGACGCCAGGTTTCTGTTGGCAATACTTGTGGGGGTAAGCCGATGTGACAGGTGGCGCAGTTTTCTAGGTAGAGTTGCTGTCCGAGTTGGTAGCGTTCGGGGATGCGATCGACAGTTCCATTATCCTCAACGGCAGACACTTGAGCAAGTCGCGCCGGAGTGTTGGAATTGGCAGTCTGGGCTGCCACCAATCCGCCTCCGGTACAACAGACAATTATCAACACCAGTAATGTTGAGTAAAGCTTCCGCAAGCCACGAGAGCGATGGTTGTGGAGAGTTTCGTGATTCATTCTGTTTCTGCGTTCTGGCTGCTAATTTCTGCGGTCTGGAGGAGTTTTTTGCCAGCCCGCATGATGGATTGGTTTTCTAGATCACTGGTATGCTCATGCCTTCGCGGGCCAAGCAGCTATTGGCGAACACTGCTTGCACGTCTGCTTCAACGCCATCGAGAAAATTGTCGTCGTGACCGGGATCGTGATGAAACATCACGATCTTTTTGACTCCAGCAGCTTTCGCTATTTCTACTCCGGCTTGCCAAGTTGAGTGTCCCCAGCCGACTTTCGGGTTTTTGAAGTCGTAATACTCTTCGTTGGTGTAGTTGGCGTCGTAAATCAGCACGTCGGCGTCGCGAGCTAGGTGTACCACATTCTCGTCGAGCCGATCGGGAAAATGCTCTGTATCGGTGCAGTAGACGGCCGTGTGTCCCTGCCAGGTGACTCGATATCCGATCGCAGTATTGGGGTGATTGAGCAGTGCCGTTTCGATTTTCACATCATCGAGTTCGACAATATCCCCCGGCGTCAAATCGTTAAATTTGAGGTCTGACTGCATCACCTGGATAGGGACTGGAAAATTGGGGTGGTGCATTTGGTCTGCCAGACGCTGTTTGATTGTAGTGCCGTTAGGGGCGATCGCTCCGTAAATATGAAAACAATTGCCCTTAATAAAAGCTGGGACAAAAAATGGGAATCCTTGAATGTGATCCCAGTGAGTGTGACTGAAAAACATATGGGCTTCCACCGGCATTTGGCGCAGTAGATTGATACCCAGAACTCGCAAACCCGTGCCGCCGTCAAAGATCAGGCGTTTTTCGCCCAACCGCATTTCTACGCAAGAGGTGTTACCTCCGTAGCGAATTGTTTTGCTGCCGGGGGTGGCTATGCTACCCCGCACGCCCCAAAACTGAACGACAAACTCGGTCAAAGGACTATTTTCCATAGTGGCTTTCTGATCGGAAGGCTGTGGATTGGCTTGAGAGGGTGCGGAATCTGGCATCTTTTTTAGGTTTGGGCGCAGGAACTTGGCAGTTGAGATCTTAGTGTTTAGTGTTTAGTTTTTAGTTTTTAGTTTTTTAGCAATCCGTACTATAAAACGCCTTATAGGAAAATTATCCCAGTACCGAACCCGGAAATCAGACTTATCGAACACTTGGGCTGCGATCTGCCTCAACCTTACCCGGTGGGTTGGTGTCACAAATGTCACGCTTGAGAGACCATTTTTGCAGCAAGTGGGCTGCCCGGCGTGCGGAACAGTCCTGAGATTAAGATAGCGTTGATGTCAGTGTTCGGGTACACTTTCCTCAAAACTAGAACGCATTCGCAAGCTTGCTGATAATTTGCGCTTAATCTTGCTGTATGAGTAGTATTTTTTTTCAAGATTGTGGCCGGGGTGGATGGTTGAGGAATGCCGTTCCGATGGCTCGGCATTCACCAATGATTTGATATTTTACCCACCCTCTCCTCGACTGCACGTCCTAGACGCGGATCGGTTGCGTTAAGTTCGGCTTCCTAAATTTTTAGTCCGGTTGCAGTCGAGGGTATCGGCGCAGGAGGGCTTATTTGCGATCGGCTGCGATGCACTTTTCGACTAACGGCATTACTAGATCGACATCTTGCCAACCCAGAATTTCGGTTACTTTTTTCTCCAAATTTTTGTAGGTTCTAAAAAATTCGGCTATTTCGTCCAAGCGGTGGGGCGCTAAGTCTTTGAGGGACTTCACATGAGTGTAACGGGGGTCTTTGTCGGGAACGCACAGCAGTTTTTCATCTCTGTCGCCTCCGTCGATCATTTCCAGCATTCCGATCGGGCGGGCCGCAATGACGCACCCTGGAAATGTGGGCTCATCCATCATCACCATAGCGTCGAGCGGGTCGCCGTCGTCGCCCAAGGTGTTGGGTATGAAGCCATAGTCGCAAGGGTATTGCACTGAGGCATAAAGCACCCGATCGAGTGCAAAGGCTTGCATCTCTTTATCAAACTCGTATTTGTTTTTGCTACCGGCGGTGATTTCGATCAGCACATTGAGCACTCCTGGTTTTGGTCGTGCCGGAATTAGCGATAAGTCCACAATAATATCTCCAAGTTAACAGGTGAGCGGGGGTGAATGCGATATCAGTGTTTGTGGGCGAACCTTACTTTTTTAGCCCTCGCTGTGCAATCCCCAGACTTGGGCGATGCAGAGCTAGTTGCTATAAGTCAAGTTGAGCTTTCCTGAGAACCGCTACAGGTTTTGACTGGGGATTGGGATTTGAATCTCAAATTTCCTATTTCCCATTGTTCAACCCCTTTCATAGCATTTTAAGAGCGATCGGGCTTTCTCCAAAGCTTTATTATTGTCGAGACATATTTCCTTACGGCACTTTGCCACAAATTTCCGCGCGGCAGGCGGATTTTTCCAAAGCGAGTGGCTATTTTTGGGATCTAGAACTCGATCGCTGCGTCACGTACTGAGTCTGATTCCGTCGATGTTTTGATGCGCCCGAGTTTATTTGAGCGGAATCGAACTCGCAATCATTTCGTCGGGATCGATCGCCAACCTCATGTTTTGGTTGAACTGCCCTGATGTCGGGCAACTTGCCTTGCTCCTAGTCTCCCTACTGAATATTTGCGGTGTGGCGATCGAGCCTGTGATACATAGTGTCGAGCGATCGCACGTCATTTATCATTTAACGTTGAATTTGCTTGTAAATTGACTGCACTACGTCGAGCAGGCTCAAGACTTGCTGCCATTCGGGGGCATCGGGTTTGTAGCTTTTGGCGCGCTGAGTTTTTAAACTCTGGTGCAACAGATTCAGCAACGCATCTGGAGACTCGAAGGAGCTCTCATCTTCATCTTTTGGACTGCCGGCTGCATTTTCTATGGTTTCTTTGATGCTTTGTGCCTTATCTGCCAGAGTCAAAGCTCTTCCCGCCATGTTTTCTGGCATTTTTGGCCGTTCGGACAAAGACTGGTGGGTCAGTTCTTCGAGCAGTTGGCGGACTTGAGCCACCCATTCGAGATCGCTGACCGAAAACGAATCAGATTTAAACGCTTGCACCTGTGGTCTTTGCTGAATGCTTTGTAATTTTTGGAGCAGGGGAAGAGACTTTAGAGTGATGTTTTCGGGGATTCTAGGGATATCTGACAGCGAACTGCGGGCAATCTCTAGCAATAGTTGGTAAACCTGATCTACCGACTCAATATCTCCCGATTGCGAATTCCAATTATCCATAACTGATGCTAGTAGTTTTCTATATCTAAGACTAGAACGTTAGCTTTCTGCTGAAAGCAAGCTGCTTTTAGGAGCCGCCAAAGTTATTAAGACTTACGGGGGCGGGGTGAAAAACCCGGTTTTTGAGTTGATATTGCGTCACCTTTTCCCCAGATTTTTCTTAGAAACTAGGTAATGCTGGCGCAAGTCCTAACTCTTTTGGAAGCTCTTCTGAAGGTAGAAGTGCTTAGTTTGTTGTCGCCAAACACCGCAAAACAGGGGTATCTGGCGATCGCGAGGCAAAGCCTCAGTCCACGTCTGGTTATCTAACAATCATACCTGTTAGAGCTGATTTAAAATTGCCCCAACAGGATATTAATTTTAATTGGTCGGATGGGAGGGCGGGGCGATCGCGATCGCCCCGTCCGCACCCAGGCGCCGCTGCTATTTTTCTGTGAGATTCCACACCCCGTCCCAGTTTAGTACGTCGGGAGGGCTGAGCTTATATAGCCCACAGCGATCGACGTGTAATTTAGCTGCCTTGTTTTTGGGTTCAACTTCCAGAACGAGGTTAAATTCGTGTTCCGCCTCTCTAAAAGCTTGCTTGGCTTTTGGTTCTAAAGCTTTCTTAAACTCGCCGAGGAGTTTTTTGACGCGATCTAATCCCAGATTTTCAAATTCCTCATCTAACTTTTCTGCAACTGTCTGGGAGGCCCGGCTTTTAATTTTAGCCTGCAATAGCTGCCTAATCTCTGCGGGTTTCAGCCTCTTAATTTTGGGATTTGACGGTTCTAAGATATCTGCTTCCAACAGTTTTTTGACTTCGCCCTCTTGCAAGTTTTTCACCTCATCTGCTGATAGCTGCTTAATTTTTGCTTGCAGCAGAATTTTGGCTTCATCTTCCGAGAGGTTTTTGAGACCTTCCAATTTCAGCAGTTGGATTTCTGGCTGCAACAGCACGATCAGTTTGTCTGCTTCGGACAGATTTTTGGAATCGTACTCTGACAGCTTTTTCAGTTGATGTAACAACTTTTTAAGTTCCTGTTCCAACTGTTTCTCAACACTGTAGGAAAGTTTCTTAATTTCTGGCTCCGGCATTTGCACGACATTATCTAAGATTTTTTTCACCTCATCATCGGTTAGTTTTTGAGTGACTGGTGTCTTGTAATGTTCGCGAGCCTTATTGTAATGTTCTACAACTTGTTGCTGTGTGTCGTTGAGGTCGTCGCCAACTGCTGAGTATCCCTTGCAGATGCCGACAAGTTCATAAACGATTACGGGTTCGCTTTTGCCTTTAACGGTAATAAAGTCTAGTTCCCGCACGTGGAGTCGCTCTTTGTATTCTTTGTAGGTATTGTCGCTGATGATCAAGTCAGTGCCGTACTGCTTGCTAGCGCCTTCTAAGCGAGAGGCGAGGTTTACGCCGTCTCCGATAGAAGTCAATTCCATGCGCTTACTTGAGCCGATGTTGCCGCTGACAACTTGATCGGAATGTATGCCCATACCGATACTGATTGGCAACTCGCCATTAGCTATGCGCTCTTCATTGAATTTGTTCAGTTCTGATCGCATTTTCACGGCGGTTTGCATCGCGCACCAAGCATGATCTTCTAGGGGCGCCGGAGAGCCGAAAACTGCCATCAGAGCATCGCCAATGTATTTGTCGAGAGTGCCTCCGTACTCGAATACAACATCTACCATCACTTCAAAATATTTGTTGAGCATCACCACCACTTCTTCGGCTTGCAATTTTTCCGTAAGTGTGGTATACCCGCGAATATCTGAGAACAGCACCGAAACGTTTTTACGCTTGCCGCCCAATCCATGATCCCCTGAAGCTAACAGCGCTTCGGCTACTTCGGGGGTCATATAACGGTACATCAAGTTTTTGACTTGCTTGGCCTCGCTAATATCTTCCATAACGACTAATGCACCGTTGACCTTGTTGGAGTCAGTAGCATCCGTCATTGAGTTAATCGAGAGATTGATACTCTGCGGTTTTCCTTCACAGGAAAGCAAAACTCGATCCGGGTAATACTGCTGGCGATCTTTATCGTTTTTGGGAGACAAAGACGCATCGAACCACTTGGCAAAATCGCCTTTTTCTAACTTAATTAACTCGCGCAAAGATTGACCTTCGGCTAATTCGGTCTTGCTCTCACCCAGTAATAATTTTTTGGCACTGGGATTGGTCGCTACTATATTGCCTTTTTTATCGGTAGAAATGACGCCGTTAGTGAGGGCGTGCAGCATATCTTTTTGTCTTTGTTCTTGCTGTTTGACTTCTGCAAACAGTTTGGCATTTTGCAGCGCCACTCCGGCTTGGATGTTAAACGACTTCATGAATTCCAAATCGTTTTTATTGAAACTCGCTTTCCACTGTTCGGGGGCGTGCGGCCAATCTGCTGGGTTGTAGGGAGGGAATTCTCCTTGTCGTTTTTTGTTGACTAACTGTGTAACTCCAATCAATTTTTGGTCTGAGTTAAACACTGGCATACACAGCATACTGCAAGTGCGGTAGCCTGTTTTTTCGTCGGTTGCTCGGGCAACGGCGGCGCGGGGGTCGTTGTACACGTCAAAGGGAATCAGCAGCGGTTCGCTGGATTGGGCAACTATGCCTGCAAAACCTGCGGTTCTGGGTATGCGAATTTCTGTAAGTTTGCCTTCGATGTTGGGGAGTTTCGTCCACAGTTCATTTTTATCTTCGTCGATCAGCCACAGGGTGCTGCGATCGGCATTCATGAGTTCTTTTGCCTGATCCATCACCCTTTTTAGGGTATCTTCTAAGTCGAGACTGCTCTTAGAAAGAGCGTTTACGGCATTCATCAGCGCCGTGGCGGCCCGCTGTCTCTGAGTTGCTGCGTAGAAAGATTTGGAGGATTCGAGAATCAGACGAATTGAGGGAGCAAATTCATTGAAAACTCGTTCGTCTTCTTCCGTGAATCCACTCGTGTCGATTTTTTCGTGAATTGTACTGTGATTGTCGTGATTCGGTTTTAATTTATTAATCAGTTGAACGACAGCTACTAACTCGTTTGTTTCTTCCTTTACCAGGGGCATTGCCAGCATCGTATAAGTGCGGTAGCCCGTTATTTCATCGGTTTTTTTGGCGTTAGCCGATCGCGAGTCGTTGTAAAAATCGTAAGGGATGTTAACCACTTTTTTCTCCGTGGCTACTTCTCCGGCAATACCCACGTGGGCGGGAAATCTGATTTCTATGCTTTCGCCCTTTTCGTTTTTAGCGACGAGCGCCCAGAGTTCACTTTTGTTGTCGTCTAATAAAAATATCGTGGTGCGATCGGCACTCAGTAATTCCCCTGTTTTGAGGGTAATCGACTGCAACATATCATTGAGGATAGCGTCAAATCCCTCGCTCTCCAGGATGTTGTCGAGCATTCCCAGGGTTTGATTGACAACCTTAAGTTTTTCTTCTACTTCCTTAACTGCTGCTACGGAACTTTCCTTATTTAGGTTGGCAAGAATGTTGGTGACTCCTTGCCGCGGGATAATGGCACTGCTAGCAGGGGCAGCAACAGGAGGAGGGGGCGGAGGCGTAGGGGCGGAGTAGCGTTCTTGATGATTATTTTCACTGCCGATAGGAGTGACATCTATCACGTTGTCGAGAGAAGAGTAATTGGTGGAAGATGCAGGAGAATTCATAGACCTTTACAGAAGCTTATTAGTGTAAGGGTTAGTCTAAGCTAGGACAGCGGGCAAGTTCATTTTTTGGGTCACAGGTCGCACAAGACTGAAGTATCTGTGAAACTATTTCCCAGTTTACAGAAGTCGGGGCCTTGGGCAAGGGGATTTCTGTTGAAATTGCTGCTCAACTGCGAGTCAGTCGGTAAGGCCGCTGTGCAATTGCTGGAATCTTTTTAGAGATTGCGAATGGTGTTTTAATGGTTTATTAACTGATTTTGGCCTTGTGCGCACCCGGTTGAAGTAGGTTTGAGCTGTCGAAGAGCCGATCGCCCGCAGGAACAGGAATGCGTGCTGTGGCATTGAAAAAGGGATGGCTTGATAGGAATAGCCGCAATTGTGACACCACCAGTTGTTAGTGATGTGTGCCCTTCTGTACACAATTGTGGTTTTTAACTAGAATTTCTGTCAATTTTGCTATACGCTGGCATCCCGGAACTAAAATCAGGGGGCTGTGAGCTTTTTTTGTAAGGTTTGCGGTTGCTATGTTCAGTGTAACCTCCGGCTCCCAAAAAACTCCGCCTTTTGACCCCCCGATCGCCTGGAAAGTCGGATCGGGTTTTCAGGGACTGAGTTTGACGCTGTTCGATCGTCCGTTATCGGTTGGAGATTTTTCGGCAGTTTTGGGCGTTGAAACTGTTTTTTTAACTCTCCTAACTTCCTTGAAACCCTGAATCAGATTTAAGAACACCCGTTTGGGAGAGTACAAGACTATTGTTGATTGCCGATTCGGGAGCAATTCTGCTACTTTCAAGGTTTGGCGGACTGACTTTGCCGCAATCCGGCGGCTTCAACAAGCAGGGATTCGGCAAAGGCGATCGCCTCTGTGGCAGATCTGCCACTGGCGAGTTGGGCGAGTTCTTCCCGTCGCTGCTGGCTGTTGAGGGCCGCAACTCTAACTACCGTCCGTTCACCCGGTTCGGAGTTGGCTGCTTGACCGATAGTTGATTCTGCTTCAATTGTTTCTTTGTTCACCCGAAAATGAAAATCAGCCATCGCGGCAATCAAAGGCTGGTGGGTGACGCACAAAACTTGGTTTTTGTCGGAGAGTTGATAAAGCTTTTTGGCGATCGCACTGGCGACTCTCCCAGAGACTCCGGTGTCGATTTCGTCAAAAATCAGCGTACCGGCGCTTTCGATTTGGGAAAAACAGGCTTTGATAGCCAGCAGAAAGCGGCTCATTTCTCCCCCGGAGGCGATCGCCCCCAAGGGTTGTAGAGGTTCCCCCGGATTGGGGCTGAAACAAAAGGCGATTTGGTCAGCACCGGTGGCGGTTGGAGTACAAGGCGAGATTGCAACTTGAAATTGCACTTTTTCCATTGCTAACGGCTTAAGTTCTGCTACTAGATGGGTTTCGAGTTTGATGGCTGCTTCGCGCCGCAGGATGGTGAGGTGGCTGCAAGCGTCTTTTAATTGCTCTAATGCGGTCTGATATGCGAGTTCTAAGGCTTCCATTGACTCACCTCCTTCTAAAAGTTCGTTTAATTCGTTTTGGATACTGTGGTAGTAGGCGATCGCTTCAGAGAGCGGCCCGTATTTGCGGCAAATTTGTTTAAGTTCGCGAATCCTGTCTTCTACTTCTTCGAGTCTTTCGGGATCTGCTTCTAATCGTTCGCCGTAGCTGCTAATTTGGCTGCTGGCTTCTGTGGCTTGGGCTAAAGCATCGCTGACCATTTCGAGGATTGGTTGCAACTGGGCATCGTAAACTACCATGTCGTTTAAAATTAGTTCGGCTTTGCTCAACAAGTCGGCGGCTGATGCGCTGTCGCCGTCGTTTTGGTAAAGGGCTTGGTGAACTTTGTAACTCTGCTGCTGCAATTCGACGATGTGGCCCAGGCGGATTGATTCTTGTTCTAGGTGTTCGAGTTCGCTGGGGTCTTCGATGTGGGCTTCGCTGAGCTCTCCGACTTGGTATTGTAGTAAATCGAGTCTTTGTAGGCGCTGTTGTTCTGACTGTCGTCTGCGTTTGAGGGCTGTTTTGGCGGTGCTGGTTCCTAGCCACGCTGCGGTGATTGTCTCACGCGCCTCAGTGAGTTTTTTGCCGCCGTATAAATCGAGCCATTCTCGTTGCAGGGTTTCTTGTCCAAGGTGGACGGTTTGGCCTTGGGCGGTAATTTCGACGAGGCGATCGCGCAGTTGCTCCATTAACGGCCGATTGACGAGAATTCCGTTCAAGCGCGATCGACTGCGGAGAGCACCGCTAGATACGTTAATTTCCCGGCTGCAAACGGCTAAATTGCCGTCTATGGGTTCGATTTCTTGCTCGCCCAGCCACAAAGCCGCGGCTTTGTCCAATTCAAAGGTAGCCTCTAATATTGCCCGCGTTGCTCCGGTGCGAATCACTCGGCGATCGACTTTCCCGCCCAAAACTGCATCGATCGCATCTAGGATAATCGATTTGCCTGCCCCGGTTTCCCCTGTAAATACGTTCAAACTCGGGCCAAAGTCTAGATCCAGGCGGTCAATTAGGGCAAAGTTTTCTATTCTCAGGGATATTAACATGGGGAATCGGGAATGGGGCATTGGGCATTGGGCATTGGGCATTGGGCGAAGCGAAGCGGAGGGATTGGGCATTGGTTCCTCCCCTATCGGGCGCGTCGAATTTCCCGATTTCTCTTTTCATTTTTAACTAGAATACTTTTGATTTTGCCATTATCGATCGAGTCTCAACATCAATGCCAAATAAATTTCTGCTGCCCAACGCTTTTGGCGTCTTGGGTTTGGCAGTTGCGACCGCGCTTTGTACAAAAACAAAAAAATCAAGCAGATCGGTTTAATTTGGCTATTTTAAATTTGATTCAACAAATTCGCCAATCGAAAACCTTGGATGAAATTAATTTGTTGCAAGAAGAGTTGTTTGATATCTTCAAGCAGGTGATTATGGATTTGGATGAAGATCGGATTGATTCTGATTCTTTTCTGTCTTTTACTTTTACTTGGAAAACCGCTATTAAGATTGCACGTGAGCGAGAAAAAATGTTGCGGGAGTTGCGGCTGGTTTAAGATAATTTATGATTGTATACTGCCTCATTAGGGCTGGATTTTACCTACAATCGCCTCCCTGTTTGTGTGGTGATATTTTTTTAACACGACCTCACCCCATGTCCTAGGAGGAGATGGGGAATAACTTTGACTTAACTAGGCTTCTTGTTGGGGAATAGACGAGAGATTTTTTTGTCTGTCGTTGAGGCGTTTTTTGGCATACAAATTAATGGTGACAACCATTAATACAATCATGGCAACAATGGCAGCAATACTCGAAGAAACAGGTAAGTTTTGCTTAAATACTGCTAGGAATACTATCATTGCCAACAAAACAGTTGGCACTTCATTTAACGCCCTAAATTGTTGACCAGTCCAACCGCATTCATTTTTTGCTAATTTCTTAAGCAGCCAACCGCAATAGAAATGATAACCTATTAACAAGCTAACTAATGTTAGCTTAATGTGTAACCAAGTGTCATGCAATACATCGGGTTCTGTTGAAATCAAGCCGATCGCCATAATCACAGTCACAAACATTCCCGGCGTAGTAATCAAATTATAAAGACGTTTCTCCATAATTTGATATTGTTCTTTGAGAATCGTTTTTGCTGGTTCGGGTTGCTCTTCGGCTTCCGCGTGATAGACAAATAATCTTACTAAATAAAATAACCCAGCAAACCAAACGACAATGCCAATAAAATGAAACGATTTAAACCAAAAATAAGCCATGATTTGTCACCTTTAATGAACCACAGAGGCAGAGAGTTCCCAGATGTTTATTGATTTTTGCATCCAGCAACCGGGTTTCTCGTCAATCATTGTACAAGAAACTCGGTTTGTTTGCGATCGATAAATCGGGTCGATCGGTCGTGGGATAGCCCCAGGCCGACCGCATCCGGGTTGATCAGTATTTTACGTTTAATTAAGTGGATTTACTTAATAGTCGCAGGGGAGGTCAGAAACCGGGTTTGATGGACGAAAATCTTTCGCTGGAGCAGCGCAGATGAGGTGAAAAACCCGATTTCTTTGATAGGAATGCGACTCACTTAACGCACCCTACAATAATTTAGGTGACACGAAACCTAGGTGTTTCCAAGCAGCCGCTGTGGCAATTCTGCCCCGACTTGTTCGCTGCAAAAATCCGATTTGCATTAAGTAAGGTTCATAAACATCCTCAATTGTTTGAGTGTCTTCTCCGGTGGAAGCTGCAATAGTTTCTAAACCAACGGGCCCACCGTTAAAGTTTTCGATCATTGCTGTCAAAAGACACCGATCAGTCCAATCCAAACCTAGCGGATCGACGTTGAACAATTCGAGGGCAATTGATGCGACTTCGGCGGTGATTGGCATTAATTTTTTGACTTCGCTGTAGTCTCTGACTCGTCGCAGCAAACGGTTAGCAATACGAGGTGTTCCGCGAGCTCGGCGGGCAATTTCTAAGGCTCCTTCTGGGGTGATTTGAGTGTCGAGAACTTGGGCGGTTCTTTGGACAATTAGACTAAGTTCGTCTATTTCATAGTAGCGTAGTCTTTGGATGAGGCCGAAGCGATCGCGCAATGGAGCTGTTAGCGATCCAACTTTGGTAGTTGCGCCTACCAAGGTAAAGGGTTTCAGGGGAATGCTACGGATTTTGGCGCTTTTTCCTTGACCGATCGTAATATCTAAGCGGCAGTCTTCCATCGCCGGATAGAGGATTTCTTCGGTAACTTTAGATAAGCGGTGAATTTCGTCGATAAACAGCACATCGCCTGCTTTGAGGTTGATCAGCAATCCGACAATATCTCGCGGTTTTTCTAGGGCTGGGGCTGTGGTGATTTTGCATTCAACTTCCATTTCTGCTGCTAGGATTAGCGACATTGTGGTTTTCCCTAATCCGGGCGGGCCGTACAGTAATAGGTGATCCATTGGTTCGCCACGGGATTTTGCTGCGGCAATTGCGATCGCCAAAACTTCTCTTAAGTCTTTTTGTCCGATGTATTCAGCTAACCGCTGGGGTCGGATTTTATCTTCTTGTTTGTTATTGATTTCGTCGGGTAGTTCTTGGGATTCTAGCAGCGATTCTGTCTGGGGTTTTGCTGCTTGTTTTCGGGGGGCAGGGGCTATGTCTTCGGGTAGATTTGGGTCGGGGGTTTGTTGTTTGGAGGAGATGATTGCCATGTTTATTTGCGATCGGGCAGCGGGAATTGTTTACAATTATTAGGGGAATCTTGACAATTATTGAGTTCTTTATGAATATTCCATCTTCTTTATTAGCATCGGAAAGCATAACTTTTGAGGGGGCGATCGAGCTGACTCAATCTTTACTATCGGAAATAGAAGCCCATCGACTTTCACAGGCCCAGATCGAGCAAGCAGTGGCTTCTCTGGTGAAAACTCCGAACGGTGCTAGGGGGTTTTTTGTCACCTATCTGACGGACGAGGGACAGGTGGCAGACAGTCCGTCACCCGGAGTGATCGAGGCGCTGCGATCGACTCCTGAGATCGTAGCAGAACTGCTGGTGAAAAATTTGGCGATGTCGGCGGCGATGGTTGTTTATCATTCGCGCCATCAAAGCGAGGAAAGGGCGGCGGGTTCTGCTAGAGTGCAGGGGCGATCGCGCAACTTAATTCAAATCCTGCAAATGCCAGCCTGTCAAACTGTAGCGTCGCAAATGCTAGCAAGTTTGCAGAGTGCCAGCGGCGAGTATGAGGAATTTTTTCAGCGGTGGGGCTACGACGATGAGCAAAAACTGGCGATCGGTTCGGCAGTGGGTGAGGCGATCGGCTAAAATGACCTAATACGGTTCAGAAGACTCGGCGGTTGAAACCGCCGAGTCTGATCTTTTCCAGCAGATGCTTGCTCAAAACGACGGGGCTGTGGAATAATTGCGGTTTAGCAAAAGCTGCACAATTGTAGCTTGAGTTGATTTCGGTGTGAAGGTAGTGAACGAGGGCGAAAAAATTGCTGAGAACGGTGAAAGGAGTTGCCCAAAAAGCCCGAACGGCGGGCGGGAGGCGGCCCGCAAGTAGTCAGCGGTGGACGAAGCTCAATCTGCTGCTAACATTGGTGCGGCGGGACTTGGAAGCTCAATACAAAGGCTCGATTCTGGGTAATTTGTGGCCGCTGCTGAATCAACTATCGCAATTGGTGATTTACACATACGTATTCTCGATCGTTCTCAAGGTAAAGCTCCAACTTACAGGCTTCCCCCAAAACAGCGACATTACATTTGGAGTCTGGTTGTTTGCCGGTTTACTACCTTGGAGTGCCTTCACCAGCGGTTTGATTAAATCGGGAGTATCCGTAGTAGGGCAGCCAAATTTAGTCAAAAAAGTGGTATTTCCCCTCGGTTTGCTGCCGCTAGTGCCGATTTTGACAGCTTTTATTGAAAGTTCTCTGGGTTTAGCAGCTTTGATTCTGATCGTAGCAGTTTCCACGCAAAAGCTCAACGCTACTTTATGGTTGCTGCCACTGGTTTGGGCGCCTCAGTTGTTGCTAACCGCGGGGTTGGGATATTTGACAGCGGGCTTAACCGTGTTTTTGCGAGATATTCCTCAGACATTAGGTGTTATTCTAAATTTTTGGTTTTATTTGACGCCGATCGTCTATCCAGCATCAATCATCCCCGAACAGTGGCGAGGGTGGATATTTTGGCTCAATCCAATGGCCACCATCTCCGAGGTTTACCGAGACCTGATACTGCTTGGAGAAGTCAAGCATTGGGGCGAATGGGGTGTCGCCACGCTGATTTCTGCTGCTATATTTTGTGCAGGTTTTGCGGTTTACCGACGTTTGCGTCCCGCTTTTGCTGACGTGCTGTAATATGTTTTAGATCTCAAGTCAATGTGACATGGAAAATCCCCATCAAGGTGTTTTTAGTGAGGACTTGCATTCCTCACTAAAAAATATGAGGACTTGCATTCCTTACTACAAACCTATTTTTTGTTCTAGCGGACATAAGATCAATCTAAAATCTAAAATCTAAAATCTAAAATCTAAAATCTAAAATCGGATGACAGAAAATGTAATTTCATTAAAAAATGTTTCTAAATGCTTTAAGCGATACGATCATCCAGGAGACCGCTTAAAAGAAATTATTTACCCCAGCAAAAAACTCGCTGACGAATTTTGGGCTCTCCACGACATCAATCTGGAAATTCATCAAGGACAAACTCTGGGAATTGTCGGTCGCAACGGTTCGGGAAAAAGCACTCTTTTGCAAATAATTGTGGGGACGCTGACGCCCACCGCCGGCAGTGTAGATGTGAAAGGGCGAGTCTCCGCTTTGTTGGAACTCGGAAGCGGGTTTAACCCGGAATTTACCGGGCGGCAAAATGTATTTTTTAACGCTCAAATACTGGGATTTACTCAAAAAGAGACTGAAGAAAAGTTTGACGAAATAGCTGCTTTTGCTGATATTGGAGATTTCATCGATCAGCCCGTCAAAACTTATTCTAGCGGTATGTTTGTCAGGCTGGCTTTTGCAGTTGCCACTAGCGTCGAGCCGGATATTTTGGTGGTTGATGAGGCGCTTTCGGTGGGCGACGAAGCTTTTCAGCGCAAGTGTTTTGCTCGATTGCAAAGCATTCAAGAAGGTGGCGGCACGATTTTATTTGTCTCTCATGCTGCTACTTCTGTGGTGCAACTTTGTACATCGGCGATTTTAATGGATGGCGGAGAATTACTCCTCGCTCACACGCCGAAGGTGGTAATTTCTAAGTATCAAAAGTTAATTTATGCCGATCCAGATAAAGTTTTGGGGTTGAAGCAAGATATTCGAGTTCTCAACCAACTGACAAAGCAAGACAGTGAAAACAATCTTCAGGAGGCTAATTTAGACAGCACAAAGACGGAGGTGAAACCGGAGCAGTATCACTCTAAATCCCCAGAACATTATGATGAATTTTACGATCCGGGAATGATACCGTCGAATACGGTGAGGTATCCGTCTCGCGGAGCGGAAATTATCAACCCGCGCATCGAGACGCTGAAGGGAAATGTGGTAAATCACTTGATCGGTCGTCAAGATTATATTTATACTTACTCTGTCACTTTCTCGCGGTCAACTTCCAAGGTGAGGTTTGGAATGTTGATTAAAACGATTAGCGGTTTTGAGTTGGCTGGTGCTTCTTTGAAGGCTTCTACTCAGTCAGTTAGGTATGTGGAAGCGGGAACCACAATTGTCGTAAAATTTCAGTTTAAATGTTTGCTAAATCCGGGGGTCTATTTTTTGAATGCGGGGGTTGTGGGAACGGTAGATGGGGATTTAACTTATCTGGATCGCTGCGTTGATGTGGCGATGTTTAGAGTTCAGTCTTGTACTGAGTCCTGCGGTAACGGCATCGTTGACTTGCTGATCGAACCGTGTTTAACTGTTGTTAATTCTGATTCTCTGGTGAAAGAGCAGTCAACCGAAGTTATCTAAAATTCTGTAAAAACAATGAGCGAGAGCAATTTAAATTTAGTCAATAATCCGGTAATCAAAGCGTTTATTCGAGAGCAAACTAAGTTTCCTGAAGATTTTAAACTGAATATCTGCGAAGACGATGAAATGTATTTGTTTGCTTTGAGCAATGTTAAGGACGATCGCGATCGGGCTTTGGTGCGCTATTATGCGATCGGGCGACGCATCCTGGATACGGTGAAACAGGTTGTGGATTGGCATTTTGGCGGTTTTGAAAATGTACAGTCTTTTCTAGATTTTGCTTGCGGTTATGGTAGATTTACGCGGTTTTTGATTCAGGAAATGCCGCCGGAACGAATTTGGGTTTCTGATATTTATGCTAACGCGGTCAAGTTTCAAACTGAATACTTGGGTGTTAATGGTATTGTTTCGACGGGAAAACCAGAAAATTATTTAATTGACCAAAAGTTTGACTGCATTCTGGCTAATTCTTTTTTCAGCCATATGCCGGAAAGAACTTTTACAAATTGGCTGCAAAATTTGTATGATTTGTTGACTCCTAACGGCATTTTGATGTTCAGCGTTCACGATGAGTGTTTGCGGGCTGTTGGTGCAGAAATGCCCGATCGGGGTATTTTGTTTAGTCCCATGAGCGAAAGTCAGTCTTTGGATAAGGAGGAATACGGCACAACTTATGTAACTGAAAAGTTTGTCCGAGAAGTTGTCGATAGAGTTAGTGCAGGCAAAGCTTTTGTTCACCGCATCGAAAAAGGGATATGCCGGTTTCAGGATTTGTATGTAGTCACAAATGAGCTGGTTAGAGATTTTTCGGAGTTGAAATTCAATCACCACCCGGAAGGATATATTGATGTTGCTGCTTTTACGAATAAGGAGAATTTGTATCTGGAAGGATGGGCGGCTGATGTGAATGTCGGCGGTAAAATTGAGGATTTGCAAGTGCTGGTAAACGGTGAGTTTGTGCAGAGGTGCGAGCCTTTTTACGATCGCCCGGATGTGGGCGGACACTTTGAAACTGATGTGGCTTTGCAGTCGGGTTGGAACTGTTATTTACCGAAAAACACTGTGGCAGCGCAGGATGTGTTAACCGTCAAAGCAATCAATAACTACGGTTTGACATGGATTCTGGAAACTTGCACTGTGCAATCGCTGTTAAGCCAAAGGAAATCGCGGTCTTTGTTGGGGTCTAGTCAGCTCAAGCTTCAATTGCTTGAAAGTCAGTTAGCTGCGGCTAAGATAGAATGGGAGCAAAGTCAAAGTAAGTTAATGATTACTGAAACTCAGCTAGAAATATCTCATACTAAGTTGCAAGAAGCTCAAAATCAATTGGTTTCAGTTCACTCGCAGTTGGAACAAAGTCAAAGTCAGTTAGTATCTGTGAAAATGCAGTTGGAGAAGACTAGAAATCAGTCAATTAATGTCAAGCAAGAACTCGATCGATCGCAAAATCGAGTAGTGGCAATGGAAAGCAGCAAATTCTGGAAGCTGAGAAGCTCTTGGTTTCAAATCAGGCGGTTGCTGGGCTTAGCGGGAGAATGAGTAAAATTGGTGTGGGAATTAGGGGGAGGGAGAGAAATTGTGAGTACAAATGACAGCAAACCGTCGGTTTTTATTGTTACTGGAATGCACCGTTCCGGTACGTCTTTGACGGCTTCTTTGTTTCAGAAAGTCGGGGTTGATATTGGTAAAAGGTTAGTTGGCCCGGCTGACGGAAATGTGAAAGGTCATTTCGAGAATGTTGATTTTGTGGAGTTTCACAAGAGTGTTTTACGATCGCACGGCATAGATGAACTCGGCTGTACGTTTGAAAAAACGATTCCGGTAGCAGCGGAATACGTGGAAATTGCTAAAAGGGCGATCGAGCAAAACCAACAAACTCACAAGCATTGGGGCTGGAAAGACCCGCGAACCGCCCTGTTTTGGGATTTTTGGCTAAATTTGCTCCCCGAAGCCAATTTTATCTGTGTTTATCGATCGCCCTGGGAAGTCGTCGATTCGCTGTACCGCCGGGGAACGGATGTCAGCTTGCTGCAAAATCCCGAAATGGCAGTAAAAATGTGGATTCACTACAACCAAAAAGTCTTAGAACTTTGCGAAGGTTTTCCCGATCGCTGTCTGCTGGCCAACGTTTACCCGATCGGTAACACTCCCGAACTTTTTATCGATCGAGTCAACGACAAATTCAATGTTAACTTAGGTGCCATACCAGCGGACAATTTTGAAGAATCTTTATTAGTCAATGATATTGTTAAAAGTCATAGACCGAGTTTAATAGAACAATATTTTCCCGAAGCATTAGAACTCTATCAACTGTTAGAAATCCAAGCAGGAAATCTCAGCAGCGAATCCAAGTTAGCCAGCGATAAAATTATTCACTTCCCAGCATCATCTGTCGGGCCATTTGAAGACTGGCTAAAAATTCGCTTGCTGGAAAAACACCAAACAACCAGCAATTCCGAACTCAAACAGTGGCAACAACAATTCCAACAAGCCCAGACGAAAGTGTTGGGATTAGAGACAAAATTAGGAGAAACTCAAGTACAGCTTGCAGGAAAAGAAACAAATTTTCAAGAAGCTTTAGCAAAACTGCTGGGATTAGAAACAGAATTAGGACAAACTCAGGCACTGCTTGCCGGTCAAACATCGCAATTTCAAGAAGCGTTAACAAAAGTCCTGAAGTTAGAAACAGAATTAGGGCAAACTCAGGTACAGCTTGCCGGCAAAGAATCGCAATTTCAAGAAGCTTTGGCGAAACTGCTGGGATTAGAAACAGAATTAGGACAAACTCAGGTACAGCTTGCCGGCAAAGAATCGCAATTTCAAATAGCTTTAACAAAAGTCTTGAAATTAGAAACAGAATTAGGGAAGACTCAGGTAAAATTCAAAGAAAAAGAATTCAAATTGGAGCAAAAGTTAGCTGAGTTACTGTGGTTAGAAACAGCACAAAGTCAAACTCAGCAAGATTTGGCACAATCGCGCCAGGAAAATGCCAAAATCCAGGCTGAACTTGCCGCATTCAAGTCTTTTTACTGGTGGCAACTGAGAGAAAGATGGTGGGAATTGCAGCGCCGAATCCGCGATTTATTCCCGAAATTTATTTTTTCTTTAGAGAAGCCTACTACTTGGCAAGTTGGCGATTCCAATCTGTTAATTGTGGGCTGGATTTTTAACACAAAAACTGAGATTGTAGCAGTTCGCGCGCGAATTAAAAGCAAGAGTTTCGCGGCTGTTTACGGCATAGAAAGAAGCGATATAGCGCTAGCACATTCTAATATTGCGGCTGCACATAAATCGGGATTTACCATTGAATTGCAAGCGCCTCCCGGACGGCACGAAGTGCTGCTGGAAGCGCAAGACGAGCGTGGTAAATGGCATTTTTTGGCAGCTTATCCGCTGTTGGTTTCAACGATTCAAGCATCGTTAGATGTGCCTGTGGTGTGGGAACAGCTTCAGGGTCAAATTTTGTTTGCTGGTTGGTGTTGTCACCACGATCGCAAAATTGCTAAATTAAGCTTTTTGTGCGGTGACACTGCTGTAGAATGCGCCTACGGTTTGCGAAGAAAAGATGTCGGTGAAGTGTTTCCTGACTGGGTTAACAGTTCGGAAAGTGGTTTTGAAGCCCTTGTCGATTTGCCTCCGGGTGAATGGCACGTTTCTCTGCAAGCTGAGTTAGAAACTGGGGAGATTTTGTATTTTCAAGCGCCGCAAATATTGACTGTGCGACGTTACCATATTTGGCAGCGAAGTGCTGATAAATTTGAGGAGTTTTCGAGTTTTGTGGAGGCTATTCGGCAGCGGGCGAGGGAGAGAAAACAGCGTCTGGGTAGAATTGTGCCGATGCCTTGGGAAATTGTCAAGGTGATGCGCCAGTTTGGGAAGATTTATCGGCAGCAAAAACAGTTTACTGCGCCGGGGGATTTGCTGCCACCTGCGGGTTTTGTGGTTCCTAAACCGATTGATAGGTATGATGCTTGGTTGGAGGTGAATCAGTGGAATGTGCGATCGCGCGATTACTTGATTTCTCGGTTAAAATCCTGTGGGGAAGCGCTGCCGAAAATTTCGGTGGTGATGCCAGTGTACAATCCGCAGATAGATTTTCTCGAAAGTGCGATCGACAGTGTAATCAATCAAGTCTATCAAAACTGGGAACTCTGTATCGCCGATGATTGCAGTACCGATGCTACGGTTGCTGAAACTTTGAAAGACTGGGTCCAAAAGGACGATCGTATTTGCATCAAATTTCGCACAGAAAACGGCAACATCAGCGCAGCAACTAACAGCGCCGCCGCCCTCGCCACAGGCGACATCATCCTATTTTTGGACAACGACGACGAACTAACTCCCGACGCATTAGGCGAAGTCGCGCTATATTTTGCCACCCATCCAACCACCGATTTTCTCTACTCAGACGACGACAAAATCGACACCAAAGGTCATCGATTCGCCCCGCAATTCAAACCAGAATGGTCGCCGGAACTGCTGCTTTCCTATATGTATCTCGGTCATTTGTGCGCCGTAAAAAAAGAAATTTTTGAACAAATAGGCGGCTTGCGGCTCGGTTTTGAAGGCTCGCAAGATTACGATTTTGCCTTAAGAGCAACCGAAATTTCTCGCCACGTCGCCCACCTGCCCCTAGTGCTTTATCACTGGCGAACCGCACCAGGTTCTACAGCCGTATCTGGAGCCGCGAAACCATCCAGTTTTTCCGCAGGTCAACAAGCCATTCAAGACGCACTAAACCGCCGAAAAATTAAGGGAAGTGTCGCTCAGCACGCCTGGGCAATCAAAGAAAATTTGGGCATATTTGCCCAGGATTTCCCGGATGATGGCCCGTCAGTAACTTTGATTATTCCTACTAAAAATCAAGTTAAATTGCTGAAAGCCTGTATCGATTCTCTAGAAAGTACAACCTACAAAAATTATCAAATTGCAGTCATTGACAATGAAAGCGACGATCCAAAAACCTTAGAATATTTAAATCAATTAAGTTGTCAAGTTTTGCGAATAAGAAATCCTGGAGGCAAGTTTAGTTTTGCGGCAATTAACAACCGCGCTGTCGCACAAGTTGACAGCGAATATGTGTTGTTTTTGAACAATGATACTGAAGTAATCACCCCGCGATGGCTGAGTCAAATGGTCGGATACGCTCAAATTCCCGCTGTGGGTGCAGTCGGTGCGAGGCTGTTATATCCCGACGGCAGAATTCAACACGCAGGGGTAATTCACGGTCTCCATCACGGTTTGGCTGGTCACGCTTTTAAGCTGATGGATAAGGATAATCGAGGTTATCTTTCTCAAGCGATGGTAACGCGAAATTACTCGGCGGTAACTGCTGCTTGCACGATTACTCCGCGTCAATTGTTCTTGGAATTGGGCGGCTTTGATGAGGAGAATTTTGCTGTTGCTTATAATGATGTCGATTACGGATACCGATTGTTAGAACGCGGTTATCGGTGCGTTTATTGTCCCGATGCGGAGTTGTTGCACAAGGAGGGAACTTCTAGAGGTTTTACTGATAATCCTCAAGAGGTGGCGGCTTTTCGGCGCAAGTATGCGGGGAAAAATGATGGTTTTTATAGTCCTCATTTGTCTTTGGAAGATGAGTATTTTCATATTCAACCTCGCAGGGTTTTTATGACGGAAGAGGGAAAGAAGGAAGAAGGAAGAGGGAAGAAGGAAGAAGGAAGAGGGAAGAAGGAAGAAGGAAGATTAGCAACGGATTTTGTAGCGGATTTAACGGATGTCACTGATGTCACTGATGTCACTGATGGAAGGGACAAGGGAGAGTTACAATTTGCTGATTCTGGTTTGTTGTCAGTAGCAAATACAAACAATTCTATTCATCCTGTTAGAGTTTTGATGTGCAGTAATTCGCTGGATTTCACGGGCGCGCCGCTGCATCAGTACGAAATTGCGGTGAAATTGGCGGCTGAGGGTGTGATTTTGCCGATCGTACTTTGCACCACAGACGGCCCCCTGCGTCAAGCTTACGAACAGCAGGGAATTGAAGTCATTGTGCGCGACAATCCCCTCGAACACATCTATCAGCGCGATGCTTACGATGAAGCTATCCGCAGTTTTAGCAAGGAAATTGAAAGTCTAAAAGTAGATGCAATTTATGCTAATACTTTAGAAAACTTCTTTGTAGTTGATGCAGCGCGGCAAATCGGAATTCCTACGGTTTGGAACGTGCACGAAAGCGAACCTTGGCAAACTTATTTTAATAGGTTTGGTTCGGAGATTGCGGCGAGGGCTTTGGAGTGTTTCCGCTTTCCTTATAAGGTGATTTTTGTGGCGGATGCAACGCGGGACAGGTATTTGCCTCTGAATAGCCACCACAATTTTACAGTGATTCACAATGGTTTAGATTTGAGCAAACTGGAAAATTCCGAGAATTCAGAGTTGGCTAGAAAAACTTTAGGTGTTGCAGCGCAAGATGTGGTATTGTTGCTACTGGGAACAGTGTGCGAACGCAAAGGTCAGCAGGATTTAGTTCAAGCACTTTCGCTTTTGCCTGAAAAATGGCACAATCAGATTAGGTGTTTCATTGTGGGCGATCGGCCGAGTATTTACAGCAATAAATTAGCCGATATGGTGGGCGCATTGCCGGAAGATTTGCGGCAAAGGGTGACGGTAGTCCCGGAAACTGGGGAACCAGGACAGTATTACAAAGCGGCGGATATATTTGTTTGCACTTCTCGTGTAGAAAGTTTTCCGAGAGTGATTTTGGAGGCGATGGCCTGCGATTTACCAATTATTACATCGCCAGTTTTTGGGATCAAAGAACAAGTGAGACCGGGAATTAACGGTTTGTTTTATACGCCCAATCGCCCGGATGAATTAGTTGCAGCTTTGATGAGTTTATTGGAGGATAAATCATTACGGCAGCAGTTGGCTGGAAATGCTAAATATGTCTTGGATTCACTCAATACTTTTGAGGAGATGACTCAAGCTTATGCAGAGATTTTCTGCGAAGCATATTTTGCTAAAAAATAAACGTTCAATAAGATTAATTAAATGGTAAAAAAGTATGCAATCAAATTCCTTTAGTAGAGAAGATGAAAGTTCCGACAAACAAACAGCTCAAACCAACCGGGAATCTCACCCAAGCCCCGTAATTTCCAAGGCGGGTTACTGGTTATCTAATCCGATTATTGAAAAAGCTGTAAACTCTCGGCTTTCAGGCGGACAAACAGAAGGTTACTGGTTAACCTGGCTAGTCAATAGCTTCTTCAAAAATCGAAGGTTTGATAATCTTTTGTCTGTTGGTTGCGGAGTCGGAAATCACGAAATTCTCATGGCTAAATTAGGATTAGCCCGCCACATAGACGCCTTTGATTTATCCGAAACTTCTTTAGAAATTGCGAGAAAAGATGCCGCAGCAGCGGGAGTCAAGATTAATTTTTATCAAGATGACTTTAATTCATTTACTCTAGACCAAAACAAAAAATACGATCTCGTTTTTTGCTCTGGTTCGCTGGATCACGTCAAAGAAATAGAACGATGCTTATCAACAATTCAGCAATGTTTAAAGCCCAATGGATATTTTATTGTCAATGAATACATAGGAGATTGCTATAATATATACAATGAAAATCAACTCAATTTGATCGATCGCATTTACAAATGTTTTGACGGTACGCTCAAGTCGGGAACAACTGAAAGATTTGCTAGTCCAAGTATTGAGCAAGTATTGGTGAAAAATCCTTCAAAAGCAATCCGGTCAAAGCTGATACTTCCTTTCTTGAAATTCTACTTTGATATAGAAGTATTGAATCAAGCCGGTGGGGGTCTGCTTCACGAAATGTACCCTTTGCTAGATCGCGATCTGCTTTCAGATGGAGACCCAAAAAGTGAAACAATTGTCAAGTTATTACTGGAGATTGAGACAATTTTAATGGATTTGCCGACAGGACTCTCAAGTGATTTTTGTTTGTGTATTCTGAGACAGAAAAAGCTCAAAATCTTAGAAAACTTGTGGCTGGGAACGTGGAGGAAAGCGAATCGTGGTAAACTTATTTTAACAAGTTTGGTTCGCCGATGGCGGCGAGAGCTTTAGAGTGTTTCCACTTTAGCGGGTGATTTTTGTGTTGTATGGGACGCGGGAAGATATTTCCCTGTCAATAGCTAGCAACCACAATTTTAGAGCGATTCACTTCCCCTCAAATTTTCACACAAGCTGATTTTACAAAAAATATACGTTTAATCGAACTCAAAAGTAAAAAAGTATGCAATCAAATTCCTTTAGTAGAGAAGATGAAAATTCTGAAAAATCAACAGCTCAAAATTACTGGGAATCTAACCCAACAGCCGTAATTGTAAAGGACGGTTACTGGTTATCTAATCCGATTATTGAAAAAACTGTAAATCATCGGCTATCAGGTGGACAAACAGAAGGTTACTGGTTAAGCTGGCTAGTAAATAAATTCTTCAAAGATCGAAGGTTTGATAATCTTTTGTCTATTGGTTGCGGAGTTGGAAATCACGAAATATTGATGGCTAAATTAGGATTGGCTACTCAAATTGATGCCTTTGATTTTTCGGAAAGTTCTTTAGAAATTGCGAGAAAAGATGCCGCCGCCGCGGGAGTAGACATTAATTTTTATCAAGATGACTTTAATTTGTTTGTTTTAGATAAAGATCAAAAATACGATATCGTTTTTTGCTCTGGTTCGCTGCATCACGTCAAAGAAATAGAACGATGCTTATCAACCATTCAGAAATGTTTAAAACCGAATGGATATTTTATTGTCAACGAATACATCGGAGATTGCTATAATATATATAATAAAAATCAACTCGATTTGATTAACCGCATTTACAAATGTTTTCACTACACGCTCAGGTCAGGAACAACTGAAACATTTGCTGGCCCAAGTATTGAGCAAGTATTTGTGAAAGATCCTTCGGAAGCAGTCAGATCAAAGCTGATACTTCCTTTCTTGAAATTCTATTTTGATGTAGAACTTTTGAATCAAGCAGGTGGGGGATTGCTTCACGAAATGTATCCTTTGTTAGATCACTATCAACTTTCTGATGGCTCTCCAAAGAGTGAAATAATTGTCAAATTATTGCTGGAGGTTGAGAAAATCTTAATGGATTTGCCGGGAGGACTCTCAAGTGATTTTTGTTTGTGTATTCTGAGACATAAAAAACCGAAAACAATGGAAATAATACAGCCTAAAATAGATTACGAAGGGGCATGGGACAGCTACGCCGAAGAATGGAAAGATAATCATCCTGAACTCGCTTATTTGGGCGATGAATGGGTGGGAAAAGGTGCGGGTGCGGCTAATTCCTTAGCGGAATACGAAGCGCTGATCGAACAGGAATTTATTGCACCGTATATCAAAAAAGAACATACGGTTTTAGAAATTGGGATCGGTGGCGGGAAAACTGGTTCGCTATTGCTACAATATTGCGATCGCCTAATTTGTGCCGACATTTCCACTCAAATGCTGCAAGCCGCCCGATCGCGCTTGGGAGACGATCGCGTTTCCTACGTCAAACTCGACGGTTTAACATTAGACGGCCTCACCCCCGGTGCAGCCGATGTATGCTTTTGCTACGATACAATGGTACATGTAGAACCGGTAGACATATTCAACTACCTAACACGCATTCCCAAACTGCTGCGGGGCGATCGCATTTGCGTCTTTCACCACGGCAACATTCTCAGCGATTTGGGTTGGCAAAAATTCGCCGGCGAGTGGGACAAAAACTTACTGGGACGCAGAGATGGCACTGCATTCTCAGTAATGACTGATACAATCATGGAAAAATTTCTCAACCATTTAAACTATGAAATTATCCTAAAAAATACATCTTCAGTACCGCGAGATTGCGTCTGGATCTGCAAAGCGCCCCCCTACAAGGAGTAAAATTAAAGCTTTTACTCGCAGTTAAATACTGAATTTCTACTAACAACTGCCAACCCAACGACTGCGCAATCGGGCCAACTGACAACTAACAACTCCCAACTGCCAACTGCCAACTCCCAACTGCCAACTGCCAACTGCCAAATGAAAGCATTATTTCTCCATCCCAACTTCCCCGCCCAATACCGCCACATTATCACGGCTTTAGGCGCAGATCCCAAAAATCAAGTTGTTTTCGGCACTAAAAACGAGCGTCCCGAATGGAACATTCCCGGAGTTCGTAAAGCAGCATTTACCCCCAGCCGCGAACCCAACGCCCAGACTCACCAATACGTCCGCCCTTTAGAAAGTGCAGTTATCTATGGACAAGCCGTATTTAGAATGGCAGAACAACTCAAAGCAGACGGTTTTGTACCCGATGTGATTTGCGGACATTCTGGTTGGGGGCCGACACTGTTTGTCAAAGAAGCTTTTCCCAATACGCCACTTTTGTGTTATTTCGAGTGGTTTTATCACTCCATTGGTTCCGATGCAGATTTCGATCCGGCGGAACCTTTAACAGTTGACGACATGGCAAGAATTAGAATCAAAAATGCGCCGATTCTGATCGATTTATACTCTTGTGATTGGGGTTTGTCGCCGACATATTGGCAGCGATCGCAATTTCCGCCAGAATTACAACAAAAATTGTCCGTACTCCACGACGGCGTAGATACAGATTACTTCAAGCCAGACCCCGGTGCTAAACTGGTTTTGCCTAACTTAGACTTGTCCGGTGTTGATGAAATTGTCACCTACGTATCGCGGGGAATGGAACCTTATCGGGGCTTTCCAGAGTTCATTGAGTCGATCGCCTATGTGCAAGAACGCCGCCCCAACTGTCACGTTGTAGTTGTTGGTTCAGACAGAGTTTGTTATGGTCGTTCTTTACCAAACGGCGAGTCTTATAAAGACCATATGCTCAAAAAAGTGCCGCTAGATATGTCGCGAGTGCACTTTGTCGGGCCGCTACCTTATGGACTGTATTTAAAAGTAATTCAAGCATCCGACGTACACGTTTATTTAACCAGACCTTTCGTGCTATCTTGGTCGATGATTGAATCTCTATCGGCAGGATGTTTAGTAATCGGTTCGGATACCGGGCCGGTGAGAGAAGTGATCCGCGATGGAGAAAACGGTTTAATCGTCGATTACTTCTCGCCGAAACAAGTAGCCGATCGCATCGATGAAGTTTTAGACCATCCTACCCGCATGGCAGAAATTCGCGTCAAGGCTCGTCAAACCGCCCTAGAACGCTATAGTTTAGCGAAAATGTTGCCGCAGCACCTACAACTGATTGAACAGGTAGCAAATCGCTCGATGCCGCCTACAGTTGGTATGCAGCCAGAACGGGAATTAGCCGCATCTTTTGGAGTGAGAATTTAGCAGGAAACTATTGTGGGGTGGGCACGCGAGTCCGCCCCGAAAAAGTCGCAACAGTCGGCGGTTGAAAGAGACTGTTGTCGAATTTAAAAAGCGTGAACAATCAATGCAACAATATTCGTAGGGTGTGTCGCCATCGATTGTACTTATTCAAACTGAATGTTTTGACAACAGACTAAAGATTTTTCCCCTTGTAGGTTCTTGTAGGGGCTGGTTTAGCGTAGAATCTATGATAAAAACGAGTTTATGAGTGCAAAAACCGCCCTCCCTATGTAGGGCTTGCTGAATAGAACTAGAAGCTATGACTGTCAAGGGTTTCAAAATTTTTAAACACAAAAAAGTGCAAGGTTATGACGTTTTTTGGCTCAAAATCCTTGGATTTCGGTGGAAAATTGTGGAGTAAATTTGGGAACCCATCTCCGAATCTCCCATTTTTCAAGCTGTTTGGCACCTAGATTCGATTTGTGGACTTTTTCAGCAAGCCCTATGTAATATTTTATGTAATATTTATCGGTAACTTATTCAAACAAAATTTAAGCGCATTTACCAGCAGAGAAACATGGATTTAGAGCCAAAAAACCAAGACCAGCAGCATCCGCAATATAAACGTGATCGAGCTACCGTCGATAGTTTATTAGACAAAGAAGCAACCGATCGCAATTTATCAGAATTAGCAAGATTAATCATTCGCTACCGAGGATTTCCCGGCGCTAGAGATATCCAAGCAGACTTAAAAAAAGCCCTGCAACAATGGAATCATACTGAAGAAACTCTTTACGAACAAACCCGTAAAATTCACGCTACAGGTGAAGTTTACAGGCTGCAAAAAAGTGACCAAGAAGATTGGGCTTAATCAAGTCTTCAACCTGCGGAGGCGGGTGAAAGTTTGTGTAGACGCGGTTTCAACCGCCGTCTTATCTAAATGTTCATTGGTGTCAACTTAAGACTAAAACCCTTGATAAGTCTCGTTTGTAGCCTATGCCAGATCCCCCTAAATCCCCCTTAAGAAGGGGGACTTTGAGTTCTTCTTGTCCCCCTCTTGTTAAGAGGGATTTAGGGGGATCTGGTCTTAGTCGCCAAACAGCAGTCTATGAATACGTTTGACGTTAAGTTGACACCTATGAACAATGTTGTGTCCCTACAAATCCCCTCTAAACCATCTCCGGCGAAACCTGCATTGCCGGCTGCGGCTGGAACTGGAACAGCGAATAAACCACATTCCGGCGAATATCCGTCATCATGTCCAAAAACAACTCGTAACCTTCAGTTTTGTACTCGATTAACGGGTCTTTCTGGCCGTAACCACGCAGGCCCACAGACTCGCGCAAAGCATCCATTTGCTGCAAGTGTTCCCGCCACAAAGTATCAATTTGCTGCAAAATAAAGAACCGCTCAGCATCGCGCATCAATTCGGATCGGATGGCATTAACTTCCGCTTCCTTCATGTCGTAAGCATTGCGGACTTGTTCGTGGAGGAAAGTTTTAGTTTCTTCAACTGACAAATCTTCTAATTGATCCGGAGTCATGTCAGCCAACAGATAAACAAATTCCTTCACCTTGCTGACAAGTTTGTCGAGTTCCCATTCTTCCGAAGGCAAATCGGGATTGATGTATGCTCCCACGATGTCGTCCATCGTTTGTTCTGCATATTTAATTACCTGTTCCTTCGAGTCCAAACCTTCCAATACTCGGCGACGTTCTGCATAGATGGCTCGACGCTGATTGTTCATCACTTCGTCGTATTCAAATACCTGCTTACGGATGTCGTAATAGTAGGTTTCGACTTTTTTCTGAGCACCTTCGAGGGAACCGGTTAGCATTCGAGATTCGATCGGCATATCTTCCTCAACACCGAAAGCCTTCATCAAACCAGCCACCCGTTCGCCGCCAAAAATTCTGAGCAAATTGTCTTCCAAACTCAAGAAAAACCGCGTAGAACCGGGGTCTCCTTGCCGTCCCGCCCTGCCCCGCAACTGATTGTCAATCCGGCGCGATTCGTGGCGTTCGGTACCGATAACGTGCAGGCCACCCAACTGCACCACTTCATCGTGTTCGGTGCTGGTAAAGGCATCGTACTCGCTGCGAGTTACATTGTAAGCTTCCCGCAATTTTTGAATTACGATGTCTTTTGTTGGTGCTTTTTCCGAGGCTACAGCCACGATATCATCGGCTTGTAATTCCGAGAGCGATCGCTCCCCGTACTCTTTCACCGCCAATTCCACCGAAGCTTTCAGCAGTTGCTCAGCATTTTTCGATAGCTGCGTCGGGAAAATCTGCGCCGAAGCTTTCCAAGACTTGCCTTTTTTCGCAGTTTGACCAAAACCTTGAGCTGCGGGGCGGCCGCCAATACCGGGCACTTGCACCAGCGAAAAGCCTTCTCCATCTTCGGGCTGGACGATTCTGGGCATCAAATACTCGCGCAACTTGAGGCGGCCCATGTACTCAGAATTACCGCCCAGAATGATGTCTGTACCGCGTCCTGCCATGTTCGTGGCGATCGTCACAGCACCTTTGCGTCCAGCTTGAGCGATAATTTCCGACTCCCGCTCGACATTTTCCGGTTTAGCATTCAGCAAATTGTGAGGAATTTTGCGTTCCTGGAGCAGCCGCGACAGCAACTCCGACTTTTCAACGCTTGTCGTGCCCACCAGCACCGGCCGACCGATCTCGTGCATTTCTGCGCATTCTTGGGCGATCGCATTCCACTTACCGGCCTCCGCCTTGTAAACCATATCTGAAAGGTCGCCACGGCTCGGAATCCGGTTAGTGGGAATCAATGTGACTTCCAGACTATAAATTTTCTCAAATTCTGTCTCCTCAGTCTTCGCCGTCCCAGTCATCCCCGACAACTTCGGATACAGCAAAAAGAAATTCTGATAAGTAATAGTCGCTAGCGTCTGAGTTTCCGGCTGAATTTCCGCCCGTTCCTTCGCTTCTATAGCCTGGTGCAAACCGTCACTCCAGCGCCTTCCCGGCATCACCCGGCCTGTGAATTCATCGACAATCACCACTTCGCGATCGGCATTGACGATGTAGTTAATATCCTTAATAAACAATTCCTTCGCCTTAATCGCATTAAAAATGTAATGCGCCCAAGGGTCAGCCGGGTCGTACAAATCCGTAACGCCTAACAAATTCTCAGCTTCACCAAACCCTTCATCGGTCAACAGCACATTCCGCGCCTTTTCGTCAACCTCGTAATGTTCCTCATTTTCCTTTCTCAGAGCAGCAGCCACCTCAGCCGCCCGGAGGTATTTCTCGCTGGGGCGTTCCACCTGACCCGAAATAATTAGTGGTGTTCTTGCCTCATCAATCAGCACCGAGTCAACCTCGTCAATCACGCAGAAATTAAAAGGACGCTGGACGACATCTTCCATGATAGTAGCCATGTTGTCCCGCAGATAATCAAAGCCGACTTCGCTGTTAGTGGCGTAGGTAATATCGCAGCTATAATTTTTCTTTCGTTCCACCTGATCCATGCCCTGCTGAATCAGTCCCACAGTCAATCCCAGGAAGCGGTGCACTTGTCCCATCCATTCCGCGTCCCGTCTTGCGAGATAATCGTTGACGGTGATGATGTGTACGCCTTTACCTTTGAGGCCGTTTAGGTAAGCCGGCAGCGTCGCCACCAAAGTTTTGCCTTCACCGGTTTTCATTTCGGCAATTTGGCCTTTGTGCAGGATGATGCCGCCGAGGAGTTGGACATCAAAGTGGCGCATTCCCAAAACCCGCTGTCCCGCTTCCCGCACCACTGCAAAAGCTTCTGGCAAGATTTCGTCTAGGATTTCTTTCTCTTCGTTGAGAGATTTAGCTTTTGCCAGACGTTCTTGAAACTCCGCCGTTTTGCCTCTCAGGTCGTCGTCTGAGAGGGAGTGGAAGTCTTCTTCCAAGATATTGATATCAGCTACCCAAGGCTGAAATTTTCTAAGTTTGCGCGCGTTGGGATCGCCTAGGAGATTTTTAAACATGGCAGGAGAGGCAGATTTTTAATAATTTAGCTATTAGGTTTCAGGGTTACGGGCTGTAGTGTTAGCCACAACATATACCCTCCCCGATTGTAGCAACCATTGGCTGTTGCAGGTCGTCGCGGCGGTCGATCGCGCGGAGTTAGGCTTGACAATGGCTCAGCTAGAGATAGTCGCAGGACGCACTCGACACATCGAAACCCGGTTGCTTGTGTCATACCTGTCGAGTGAATCTCAAATCGAAAAATGGAAAATCTCAAATCGACTGACGCATCCCACGACTACTCAGGCCGCGGTATTTCGCAAGTCAGGAAATCGTAGGCCATTTTCGTATTCGGAAAAATTGCCTGGGCTTCCTTGAGCAAATCATCTAGGACGATCGCATTTCCCGGAGCGTAACGCGGGCTAAAATGCGTCATAATTAACTGTTTCGCCCCGGCTAGCAAAGCAACTTGAGCCGCCATTGTTGAGGTTGAATGCAGGCGATCGAAAGCCATTTGAGCATCTTGATGGGCAAAAGTCGCTTCGTGCACCAACAAATCAGCATCCTTCGCCAATGCCACCGCGCTGTCACAAAAAACCGTGTCAGTACAATACACAAATTTGCGCCCAACTTGATCCGGCCCACAAAAATCAGTACCTTTAAACTGTCGCCCATCCGATAACTTTACGGTCTTTCCTTGTTTTAATTGGCCGTAAAGTGGCCCGGAAGGAATACCCACATCCTTCGCTTTTTCGACATCAAAATGTCCCGGCCGGTCTTTCTCGGTGACACGATAACCAAAAGCAGTTACTCGGTGTTTCAAAGGAGCGCAACTAACAATATATTCGTCATCTTCATAGATGACTCCCTCGTGACTTTTGTGCACCTTCACCGGGTAAGAAAAATGAGTTTGAGAATAGCGAACGCCAGCTTGCAAATATTCTTCAAGTCCCGGAGGCCCATAAAGATCGATGCGCTTGACATTCCCCGCCAAACCGCAGCTAGCCATCAAACCCATTAAGCCGAAAATGTGGTCGCCGTGCAGGTGAGTGATGAAAATGCGGCTCAGTTGGCTGACTTTGAGCTCGCTGCGGAGAAACTGGTGCTGAGTTCCTTCCCCGCAGTCAAACAGCCAGAGTTCCGCTCGCTGGGGCAAGCGGAGGGCGATGCTGGAAACGTTGCGCGATCGCGTGGGGACGCCGGAGCTAGTTCCGAGAAATGTAATCTGCAAGAGTCAAATCACCTCAATTAAATCTTAAAAAATATGTTACAAATATCCAGGGTGCGGTCAATCCGACATAAAGGAAATATTCGCAGGCAGGAACCGGGATAAATCGCTGTTGCTGCTAGCATCTAGTCGCTCCAATCATTTTGACTAGCGCACAAAGTGCCAAACCCAATTCTAACGTTTTCTTTCTGCGGTTCCGCTTCCTTTTTCCCGAACCGAACCTTGGTCTTAAAAATTCTCAAACTCATATAGCACAAGAGGAAATTTTTCAAATGCAGTCAGGAGTGTTCTTTGGTTCCATTGTTTCGACATTAAAAAAACGCTATTTTTGGATTTCGCTGTTGTTGTGGCTGGTCATGGTGGCCCCAGCACAGGCTGCGCTGATTTTGCGAGTTGCGGTACAAGACGGGACAAGTCAGATTAAGGTCGGCAGTTCTACTAAGGCTGCAATCCGCGACGGTAGCGGGCGCAATTTGGGCGAACTGTCGGCAAATAGTTCTCAGTCGGCTCAATTTCGATCGGGAACTGTGGCAATTGGCCGCTGGGCTGCCAATCAAATTTGGATCGAGCCGACGGGGAACGGTTATGTTTGGATTGGCGATCGATGGTATCGCGGACGCACCCTTGTAGTTCCCGAAAAAGGAGCCTTGACTGCGGTCAACTACGTCGATATCGAACAGTATCTCTACAGCGTTCTCGGCGCCGAAATGAGTGGCAATTGGCCTCAAGAGGCTTTGAAAGCCCAAGCAGTCGCCGCCCGTTCCTACGCTCTCCACCAGCGCCTCAAAAGCGAAACCGACCTTTACGATGTGGACGACACTCAATCATCGCAGGTTTACAAAGGACTGCAAACAGAATCTTCGGGTACTTATAGCGCAGTCGATGCTACCGCAGGTCAAGTTCTCGCCTACAACGGTCAGATTATTCTAGCCGTTTTCCACTCGGCATCTGGCGGACATACCGAAAATGTTGAGGATGTTTGGACGGAATCCCTGCCTTACCTGCGCGGTGTTCCTGACTTCGACCAAGGCGCGCCGGTTTACCAGTGGAAAGAAAACTTTTCCCGCGCTCAAATGAGCAGCAAGATTTCGGGCGTCGGTAACGTAATCTCGATGAAGCCAGAACGCACTACCGCTTACGGCAGCGTTTTGTCCATGAAAGTAGTCGGAGATGGTGGTTCTAGGGTGATGACTGGCGCGGATTTACGTCGGGTTCTAAATTTGAGGAGTACCCGCTTTACCGTGATTCCTCAGTACGGCGGGATTGTTAGTGGGAGAAATGGCGGGCAGCCTCCTAAGGGTTTTCAAGTTGCTGGTAAAGGTTTCGGTCACGCTGTGGGGATGAGTCAGTGGGGGGCTTACAATTTGGCTAGACAGGGATACGGCTACCAGCAGATTTTGTTGCACTATTACCGGGGCGCTGCTTTGGCTAGAATTGCTGTGCAGTAACTGCTGGGAAGAAGGAAGAGGGAAGAGGGAAGAAGGAAGAAGGAAGAGGGAAGAAGGAAGAGGGAAGAAGGAAGAGGGAAGAGGGAAGAGGGAAGAATAATTCCCAATTCCCAATTTCCAATTACTAATGACTAATGACTAATGACTAACTAAATTAAGGATTTCTATGCAAAAGTGGGAGTATTTATTGGTGGATGCGAATATGTATCCTTTTGGAAATAAGCTAATTAGTTTATATGTAAATGGTGAAGAAATGCGAGATTGGAAACAAGGCTCGCTGCATCTATTTGTTAATCAATTGGGGGAGGAAGGGTGGGAACTTGTGGCTCTCCGCCACGACTCGAAGTATGACCAAAATTGTTTGATTTTTAAACGCCCTAAAATTGTTAAAAAAACTCGGATCACGAAAATTTCAGAGCTCAATAAAAATTGAAATTTTGTACCATTTTTAGCAACTGGCTAGAAGCCAGTTCCACAATAAAGATATTGGATTGTGGAACGGGCATCTTGTCTGTTCTGAACTGGCTAGAAGCCAGTTCCACCATAAAGATATTGGATTGTGGCAAAGGTTCTCAAAAAAGTCAGGTATGTCCTATGCCCTATGTCCTATGCCCTATGCCCTATGCCCTATGCCGTTCGCGTACCTCATCTTTCTGAGAAGGGCTATATTATGAGTTGTCCGATCGCCCAATTCGCCGCTGCCATTCGGCATCTATTTTTGCTGACTGTTCTAGTTCTTGTTGAGTTAATTCGGTTTCTGTGGTATAAGCTAAGTCTTCTCCAGTCAGAACGTTTTCGGCTGCAAATTCCTGAGCGTAGGCCAGTTTTTGCTGCAAGTTGGCATCGGGTTGGTTTAATAACATGGCTCGCTGCTGTCGCTCTTGATTCCGAGCTTCTATCTGGCTATTTTTCCACTGAATCCAGAAGTAGCGAATTAAGGGAATTGTGAGAAATCCGACGCCGTAAATCAGTAGGATTGGATAAATACCGCTGACTAAACTGATAAATCCACCTGCGATCGCACTTTTAGTCAATAAATTCCCCAAAACTAACGCACCGACAAGATTTACGGCTCCCAACCCTGCTGCGAGCATGACTTGGCCGGAGCTAGCTTGGCTGAAACGCCACAGCATTTCTCGCAAATAAGCTGTTACTGGTTGAGCATTTTGCTGGGCGGCTGTGGTTTGCAATTGCGGAAAATGGTAGACTATTTGCCCTTCGGGACTGACTTCGGGGCGGCCGTCAAAACGCGCGAGAGCTGGTAACATATATTCTTCGTATTCTCGCGTGTATCCCTGTCCGAGATTGTCGAGATAGGGCGCAATTTGTTCGGCGGCGACGGCGCCTCGGTTGTTGCGAATTGCGGCGGCAATATCGCTCCACTTGCGCTCTTCTAGATTGTGATTGGGATTGCCATCTCCAAATATAAAGGAGAAAACTGCTTCCAGAAAACTCATCTGGGGTTTTTGGCCGGTTACGCGCGATCGCTGGTAGGAAGGTTCGTCATGGTTCCAGTAAAATATCCAGATTAAGTCGTTCCACAAGTAGGGAAAAAAGAAAAAGCTGCCCCCTCCATCTCCTCCGCCGCCGTCGCCTCCTCCGCCGCCTCCTCCTCCGTTATCGTTGTTGCTCATGCTGGAGAGTAAAAGCGTGATCGCCACAAAAATTAAGAGGATGGAAGCTACCAGCACTATGCCAAAAGATATCCGAATCAGGTAAAATAGAACTTTCCAGATTTTTTGCCACCATTCTTGCAACTGCAAGCGCAAAAATTTGTTTCGCAAAATATCTCGAAAGTTGTTGGGAAATATGTAGGCAATGTCGCCGGATTCTGCTACTTGCAGGTTGCCGCCTGCTTCGGAGGCGAGGGTTAACAGTTCTCGTTGGGCAAAATTGACATCTAATCCAGCTTTTGCCGCCACGTCTCCAACCGTAACGCGGTAGCCAAGTTGTTCGACGGCTTGCATAATGGTGGGATTCGGAGCCATAGGTTTCTCTCTGTGAAAATTACCCGTTGTTTTTATTATATTGCGGGAATTGGAGCTGGTGAAGGTCGATCGGGCTTCTCATTTTTTTTGCTGTCGCCCTTGACTTGGGAGCCAAATATTGCTATCGTTCTCGGCGATCGCCCGCATAGCCGGAAAATAGGTTAAAGAAATGTGGTTTTTTTTGCAAGTCTGACAATAGTTCTTTAAAATAGATGGGACTTGCGCGAGCCCGGCCTCGCAAGCGCGTGTTTTCAGGTTTGCAGTTGTGTCTCATCAGCCTTTGCAAGCGTCCTCGGCGCAAATCTCAACCCAAACAGTTGCAAAACTCTTAATAGGAAAACTTTACAGGCTAATTTTTCTGATTAGCCACTAACCCAAAAATTGAATTATGCCAAGAACTCAACGCAACGATAACTTTATTGACAAAAGTTTCACAGTAATGGCCGATATCATTCTGAAGATTATGCCGGCGAAAAAGCAGGCTAAGGAAGCTTTTGCTTATTATCGGGATGGTATGTCGGCTCAAGCTGATGGCGAATATGCTGAAGCGCTGGACAATTATCATGAAGCGCTGAAGATTGAGGAAGATCCTTACGATCGCAGTTATGTCTTGTACAATATGGCCCTAATCCATACTAGCAACGGCGAACACGATAAAGCTTTGGAGTATTACAGCGAAGCGCTTGAACTGAATCCGAGAATGCCACAAGCGCTGAATAATATTGCTGTGATTTATCACTATCAAGGGGAAAGGGAGAAGGAAGCTGGCAATATTGAAGGGGCGGAAGGGCTGTTTGACAAAGCTGCGGATTATTGGAAGGAGGCTATTCGCTTGGCGCCCAACAATTACATTGAGGTGCAAAATTGGCTGAAAACAACAGGGCGATCGCAGATTGATGTGTATTTTTAACTATGATAGGAATGGGGCATGGGGCATGGGGCATGGGGCATGGGGCATAGTTAATAGTTAGTAGTTAATAGTTAGTAGTTTCTCTAATAACAAATAACAAATAACAAATAACCAATTCCCAATTTCCTATGCCCTATGCCCTATGCCCTATGCCCAATTCCCAATTACCGATTTTTATGATTGATAGAGAAGAAGTTCGGAAAGTAGCGAATTTAGCCAGATTGGAATTAACACCTGAAGAAGAAGAGCAGTTTACTGGTCAACTGAACGGTATTTTGGATTATTTTGAACAGTTGAGTGAACTGGATACGAGTAAGGTAAAGCCGACAACGCGGGCGATCGATGTTAGTAATGTCATGCGAGCGGATGATTTGCAACCTTTTGCTAACGGAGAGAGTATTTTGGCTGGTGCTCCCGATCGCGATGGTGAGTTTTTCAAAGTCCCTAAAATTATGTAGGGTGGAAGTAGAACTCTTTCAATCGCCGACTGTGATGTATTTTGTGTCAGAATCCCCAACCAAAATCGTTTATTTGGTTGGGGATTTTTTAAACTCGATCGCCCGCGCCAACAAAAACAGGACTTACGCAGAACAGATACTCCCATTGTCCGCGCGCGAGTTAAGCAATGACAGAAATAGCTTGTAAGTCATCAAAAACTAGCGCCGACGATCGCAAAAATCAAGGAGAAGGAGACAGTTCCCACACCTTAATCGTGTCGTCATAACTGCCGCTGATCAAAGTTTTGTCTTGAGGGTTAAAAGCCAATTCCACCCAAGTCGAATGACCTTTCAGTGTGCCCTGTTCCCCGCCATCCATCGCCCACAGCTTGATAGTTCCGCTCAAATCGCCGCTGGCTAGCGTCGCACCGTCGGGACTGAAAGCTAGAGACTGAATTCGATCGGTATGACCGCTAAAAGTCACCTCACCCGACGGTTCGGGCCCGTGATCCGTGGTGATATCCCAAACCCTCACCGTATTGTCCCAGCCGCCACTTGCCAAAATTTTACCGTCCGGGTTGATGGTCAGCGCCGAAACAGCATCAACATGACCCGTGAGAGTGGCTTGGAATTCCCCAGTCTTCCAATTCCACATCTTAATCGTACCGTCGCCGTTGCCAGTAAACAGAGTGTCTTTATAGGAACTGAAAGCCACTGAATGCACTTCGTCTGTAATCCCTTTGAGAGTTTGCAACTCGGCCCCGCCTTCAACTTGCCACAGTTTCAAAGTATTGTCTTTGCCGACACTGGCGAGGGCTTGGCCGTCGGGACTGAACACCACCGAGAACACCCCGTCTGTGTGTCCGTCCAACGTCCGAATTAACTGGCCAGAATAGAAATTCCACAGTTTAATCGTACCGTCAGCGCCGCCACTGGCGATCGTCCTGCCATCGGGACTCACTGCCACAGACCACACAGGTCCCAAATGTCCTCGTAAAACCTTGAGCACTTTGCCGTGACGCTTGTGCAGCAGGAGAATTGTGCCGTCATTGTTCCCGCTGACGATGACGCGGCCGTTGGGAGTGACTGCTACCGCCCACACCGGATTTTTGTCTTGATCCACCAGAGTCCGCACTGCGGGCCGTGACAGCGATGGCTCAGTGTTGAAATTCTGCATGGGGGGCGGGTCGAACCGAATGTCGGGAATGCTAGAAACAGGCTCACCAGCAGTGAAAGCCTCTGATACGGGAGATGACAAGCGAGAACCCAGCACTACTGAAATCAAGGCAAGTACGGTTCCCCCCCACAAAGCTAAAGTCCACTTGGGTTTGCTGACAATCACCTCTATCGGTGTCGGGCCGTATTTCATGTCTGTGAGAATTGCTTCGATCGATCGATAGCGTTTTGATGGTTCTCGCTGCACCATTTTATCCAGGATGCGGCCGAGTCTGCCCGAAACTGGTACTTTCAAATAATGCCTCCAGGCCCAAGCGTCGGCTTTGATGTCAAACAAATCAAAGGGCGACATTCCCGTTAACAAGTGAATGCAAGTCACGCCCAAACTGTAGATGTCGCTGCTCTTAATTGCTTCACCTTTAATTTGTTCCGGCGCCGCGTATTCGGCAGAACCCGTCACCGTTTCTGTTTTCAGCGGCACGCTGTTGGCAGGAATTGCGGCGCCGAAATCGACCAAAACTAGCCCGGATTCTTCATCCCAAGAATGCAGGTGCTCTTTCTCGGCTATTGCTGCAGAGGTTTGGGAAGATTTGCGGTGAATAATATTGGACGGTTTGATATCTCGGTGAATCAGTTGATTTTCGTGCACAAGTTCCAGCACGGGTAACAACTCGCTCAGCAGATACCAAATGTGCATTTCTTTAAGAACACCTTTTTCCGAAAGCCGATCAGCCAAATTGCGGCCTTCGATGTATTCTTGCACTAAATACTGGCAGCCTTCGACTTCAAAAGATGCCAGCAGTTTCGGTATTTGGGGATGTTTACCCAACTCGTCGAGTCGCTCGGCCGAGCCGCGAAATGTCCGGTTTAGCTGTTTTTGACCGTCGGCGACTGCTGCTGAGCCGCAGAACTGTTGAATGACGCAGCGGGGTTGGGCTGGTTGGTCTTCATCGACTGCTAGGAAGGTGCCGCAAGCGAGACTTTGACCGAGGGTGTGAAAGACTCGGTAGCGGCCTTTGAGCAGCAAGTTTGACTCGCAACTTGTGCAGACTGTCGCGCGATCGAGATTTTGGGGATTCTGGCAATTGGGATTTATGCAGTAACTCATTTGTCTTTCCGCTGGAGACCCCCGTCCGACTTAAAGGGAGGAGTGGGGGAGGAAAGCGGGGCGGTGCGTGCCGCTTCCTGTGGACAAATTAAATAATTTGAATCTTTGCTTGATCATAATTGTTTCCGAGATTTTAGCCACAATTGCTTCTGTCGATCGCGCGTAAATTTTTGCTGACTTTCTTCCGAGAGAGGTTTAATAGGTCGATCGAACCGAGCTGTGAGATTACTCGGCTGGACTCGCTCTCAACGAATTAGGCTATACTGTCATTGCAGATACAGTAATTGCGGCGATGGAGTCAATCTCAAAGCTCAAATCGACTGAAAAATTGAAATTTTGGCAACTTCGGCCAAACTAACTAATAACTTTTAACTATTACTTATGCCCTTAATTCGCGTTGCCAAACCTTGGGAAATTCTCGACTCAGAAATTACCCCAGAAACAGCATTTTTCAACCGTCGCCGTTTCATGACCAATTTAATTGGCGCTGGCGTGACAGCTTCGCTGCTGCCGCTGACAGGCTGTCAAAGCAGTGATAGCTCAAAAACGGCTCTGGACAAAGGCTCAACCCAAGCATACGCGGGATTGAACCGGAATCCGGCTTTTGCAAAAGTCGATCGGGCAATTACCGACGAAGCCTTAGCTACAAAATACAACAACTTTTACGAATATGGCGGCACAAAATCTATTTGGCAAGCCGCTCAAGCTTTACCAACCGAAAACTGGAAAGTAGAAATAGGCGGTTTAGTCAAAAATCCCCGCACCTACGATATTGACGACCTCCACAAAAAATTCCCCATCGAAGAACGAGTTTATCGATTTCGCTGCGTAGAAGCCTGGTCGATGGTAGTTCCTTGGGTCGGATTTCCCATGAAATTACTCATGGCTGATGTCGAACCACAATCAAACGCTAAATTCGTTCGCTTCACCTCATTTTACGACTCAAAAATCACTCCCGGCCCCGGTTTGATGTCGCAATTTTATCCTTGGCCTTACACCGAAGGTATGCGAATTGAAGAAATGGCAAACGATTTAGCATTTTTTGCTACAGGTTTGTATGGGCGGCGGCTACCAAAACAAAATGGTGCGCCCCTGCGGCAAGTGATTCCGTGGAAATACGGTTTTAAGGGTGCGAAATCAATTGTAAAAATTGAATTTGTCGAAAAACAACCCGCCACTTTTTGGAATACCATCGGCCCCAACGAATACGCCTTTGAAGCAAACGTCGAACCCGACAAACCACACCCCAGATGGTCACAGGCTAGCGAACGGGTAGTCGGTCCCGGTAACAGTTGGTCGTGGGAAACTCGCCCAACTTTGCCCTATAACGGTTACGGCGAATATGTGGCAAGTCTTTACAGTTAATTAAGTCCGCTAGATATAATTTGAGGAACAGGCTTTGCGGCTTCTTCCTCACATAATTAATTTCTCTCCTTTCTCTTTCTCAGCCGTCTCTGCGTTCTCTGCGGTTAATTTAAAAAATCTTTTTTGTTCGCTTCATAAAAATGAAATACAGGACACGGCAGTGCCGTATCCCTACCCGATACCTGCACTATGTTTGTAAATTTTACCTTAAATTTGAGTCCATCGACTATAATGAAAATTGATGAAGCTACCAAGGAATTGTTAAATGGTAACAACAACATCAACTCCCGTCGAGCATCAAACAACCCCAGAAAATCGAGTTATTTTAAAAAGTGTCAGTTGGTCAACTTTTAAAGCATTGCTGGCAGATGTTGGGGACGATAGAGCTTGGAGAATTGCTTACGATGGAGGAGTATTAGAAATCCGAATGCCACTGGAAGAACACGAAGAACCCAAACGACTGATAGAAAGCTTTGTGGAAGCCATTGTAGATGATCTGGGAATTGAACTTAGGAGTCTGGGTTCGCTGACTCTTGAACGAGAAGATTTAACTCGCGCTGTCGAACCTGATTCCTGTTTCTACATTCAAAATGAATCTTTAGTTAGAGGCAGAAATATCAATTTGCCAAATGATCCGCCGCCGGATTTAGCAATAGAGTCAGATTACACGAATTCTTCTGTGAATAAGTTTACACTAGACCTCCTGCGAAAGTCTGATATAATTGTCAAATAAATAGAAGTTCAACGCATCAAAAATGAGTTACGAAAAAGT